>NZ_JBQQEZ010000004.1:0-188335 GCF_052258425.1 Psychrobacter sp. T6-4 | reverse complement strand
ACGGCTACTGGCACTACTGTTACAGACGGCACCAACACCAGCACCTATGGCGCTGATGGCTTCACCGCAACCGATGGTATGAATAGCACTATCTTAGACCAAGCAGGACTTAGATTTACAAACGCTAATGGCGCAACGGGACCAAGTGTCACAGCGCAGGGTATCGATGCAAATGATACTAAAATCAGTAATCTCGCTGATGGGACATTAGCTAGCGATGCAGCAACCTTTGGTCAGCTATCTACTATTACTGACAACATAACCGCAGCCGGTGTTCAGTATGATCGTAATACCGATGATACAGTGAACTATGACCAAGTCAGCTTTGCTGGCACACCAGCAGTAATCGAGCAAGATGATAGCGGTAATAATATCGTCGTTAGTGGTGGTACGACACTTAGGAACGTTGCAAACGGTGTTATTGCGTCTGACGCAGTTAATAAAGGTCAGCTTGATAGTATCGTTGCCAATCAGATCACTGACGTGGAAATTAAAGATCAAAATGGCAATGTGATTGGTACTAAAAACGTTACCAATCAGGTAATCAATACCAATATCAATACAGATTCGCCAAATCAGAATTCCTTATTCTTAACCTACAATAAAGAAGGTCAAGAAGTCACTGATCGTCTAACTATTGGTCAAACGGTACAGAAAATGAATACGGAAGGGGTTAAATTTGCTCATACCAATGCAAGTCCTCAAAGTAAGGGTGATATTGCTAGTGGTGTAACAAATGACTCAAGTGCAGGTGGTGAAAACTCAACCGCTATCGGAGTTAATGCCATTATTACTGAAAAGGGCAAATCTTCAGTTGCTTTGGGTCATAATACTTTAGTCGCTGGCGCATCTTCTGTAGCAATTGGTGATGGTGCTCAAGCCAACGGTAATCAGTCTATTAGTGTAGGCACAGGCAACATCGTCAACGGTAATAACTCTGGTGCCTTTGGTGATCCAAGCATTATTAATGGTAATAACAGTTACTCAGTGGGTAATAATAATACGATTAACAGTGACGATACTTTTGTACTAGGTAATGGTATTACAGCAAACCAAAACGGTTCGGTGGTATTAGGACTGGGTTCTGCAGCAATGACAGGTGCTGGAGTATTAGGCTTTGGGGCTGCTGGTAACTCTGCAATTACGGCGACTACGAGTACTACAGGAGCAGTTGCTGTAGGTAATGCGTCAAATGGTGTATATCGTCAAATTACAGGCGTTGCTGCTGGTACAGCTGACTCTGATGCCGTCAACGTCTCGCAGCTAAAAGCGGTCAGCGACGCGCTTGGTGATAGCAATACCTCGCTTAGCAATGCTGCGGTACAATATGACAAAAACCCAGATGACACTGTCAATAAAGGTAGCATTACGCTAGGTGGCGGCGCTGAAGGTACCACTATTACCAATGTAAAAGGTGGCGCTATAAACGCAACCAGCACTGATGCTATCAATGGTGGTCAGTTGCATAATCTAGGTAATGATGTTGCTGGTATTATCGGCGGTGATGCTAGCTATGATGCAGATGGTAACTTGACCGTTAATAACATTGGCGGTACAGGAAAAGGTAACATTAGTGATGCCATTGCTGCTGTCAATCAAGGTAATGCTCAAGCTAATGAGGACATCCAAGCCAATAGCGAAGATATTCAAGCTAATACAGATAGACTAGATTCTGGCTTAAGCTTTGGCGCTGATAGTGGTGATAACATTGATAAGCCGATAGGTGATGATACGGCCGTCAATTTCCAAGGCAGTAATAATATCAGTACAACTACGACTGATAATGGCATCAAGTTTGATCTCAACGGTAATATTAGTGTAGATAGTGTCACCGCTGCCACGATTACGACAGGCAATACTACTATCAACAGCAATGGCGTCACTATTGCAGATGGTCCGAGTATGACTGTGAACGGAATCAACGCAGGTAACCAAGTCATCAGCGGCGTCGCTGATGGTGTCGAAGTTAATGATGCGATTAACGTCGGTCAGCTCAATAACTTTGGTAATCGAGTCAACGGTGCTATTAATGAGCTTGGTTATAGAATAGATGACGTTGCAGACGATGCCAATGCAGGTATTTCAGCAGCTATGGCGATGTCATCAATTCCACAATCTTTCATCCCAGGTAAATCGATGATTGGTGGTGGTATCTCCAGCTATAACGGTGAAGGTGCGGTAGCAGTAGGACTCTCAAGGGTCTCTGATAATGGTCGCTGGGTTATCAAAGCGAATGGTACAGCAGATACGCAAGGGAATGCGGGCGGTGCAGTTGGTGCAGGTTTCCATTTTTAATGTAACCTCATTGTTTGATGACGGTGTTTATCTAGGCTAGATAGATGCCGTCAAACTACTCATAAAATATATTAAGGAATGGATAATGAAACAATCTGTATATGGCTACGGCGCTTTAGCCGTTGTTTTACTGCTCTCAGTAACGGGATGTACGCGAAGTATCAGTACTAATCTGACCGATGACGGCCGAGTGAGCGCCAGTGATTTGGTGTTTCCAGAGCAGGATACTGCTTGGCGAAAAGAAGGTAGAATCGTTGACGCGGATGACGTAGCTAAGATAAGACCTGGTGTGAACAAAGAGCAGCTCTACCAGCTTATTGGTCCGCCTCACTTTAGCGAAGGCTATAAAGCTCGTGAATGGGACTATATTCTTAACTTCTACGATAACAATCAACAAGTAAAGACTTGTCAATACAAAGTCATTTTTGATAAAGAGTACAAGGGTCAGGAGTTTTATTGGAGTCCTGCTGACTGTCCACCCCAGCAAGCGAACATTGTTGAGTCTACCCGTGAGAATATGACTATCAGTGCTGACACTTTATTTGAGTTTGATGGCTCTAGCACACAGAATATGATGCCACAAGGCAAGCGTGATCTTGATACTTTGGCACAAAAACTCAGACAGTCACAACAGATGGGTTATAGCAAAGTGATGATCACAGGTCATACAGATCGTAAGGGCGATGCCGCTTATAACATGAGATTATCTAATCAGCGCGCTCAAAGTGTTGCGAACTATTTAGTCTCTCAAGGCGTCAATCCTAACACTATAGTAGCAACGGGAGCAGGGGAGTCGCAGCCTATTGTACAGTGCTCAACTAACCTGCCGCGTCAGCAAGAGATCGATTGCTTGCAACCTAATCGCCGTGTTACGCTTGACGTCACAGTCAGTCAGTAACTTAAAAATATAAGTTAATTAAGAAAAAGGTGCTAATCATTGATTGGCACCTTTTTTGTTTCAACACGCTCAAGGATAACATCAGTGACCCCCTTAAAATACATTGCTCATTATCCTGAGCACATCCAAACGCAAGCAAGCGAGCTGATCAGTAGTGGTCAACTAGGCGCGTATATCGAGCAGCGCTATCCAGACACGCATCAGATTCAAAGTGACAAAGCGCTTTACCAGTATGTGAACGATATAAAAACCGAATACATGCGTAAAAGTGGCACTTTATCGCAAGTGCGCTACGACAGTAAACTGAGTGCCCTCAAAAATGCGCTAGGCATTCACACTTATCAGTCGCGCGTGCAAGGCAACAAGCTCAAATCGCACAATGGTATTACCGTAGCCAGCTTATTTAAAGAGTCGCCACCTGAATTTTTACGGATGATTGTGGTTCATGAACTGGCACATTTTAAAGAAAAAGAGCACAGCAAGGCCTTTTATCAATTATGCTGTCATATGGAGCCCAACTATCATCAGTTTGAGTTGGATACTCGGTTGTGGTTGCAGTGGCTTGAGCTATGAATTTTGCTTATTCAAAGAATAAAAAGCCTGCAACGTTGCAGGCTTTTATGAGGTAAAAGTAAGATAATTATTAAGGCAATGTCAAAGCAATTCGATAACGCTTATTGCTCAAGCAAGACATCACCATGCTCATCACGCAGATTCTTTTTCATCATTTTACCTGCGCCATTTAACACGATATTATCGACAAAGACAACCTTATCAGGGATTTGCCAGCTGGCAACTTTATCTTTATAAAAGTCTAAAATCTGCGCCTCATCGACGCTTGAGTCGTCTTCTTTAACCACAATCAATACAGGACGCTCGCCCCACTCTTTATGATTGGCGGCAATAGCGGCTGCCATTTTTACCTCTGGGTGACCGGCGGCAATATTTTCTAGCTCGACTGAGGATATCCATTCACCGCCTGACTTGATTAAATCTTTTGAGCGATCGCGGATGTTCATATAGCCATCTTCATCAATAGTGGCGATATCACCGGTGTCAAACCAGCCGTCTTCGGTAATCGCATCTGGCTTGTGGGTGAAATAGTCATCGATGACCCAGTGCCCGCGAATTTGCAAGCGTCCTTGTGCCTCGCCGTCTTCGGCTACGGGCTGATCCTTTTGCTCAGTACCCATCAGACGTATCTGCACACCATAAGGCGGACGACCTTGCGATTTGCGTAGCTCGTTGATCTCTTCCTTGCTCAGCGATTTATGCTTGGCTTTAATCTGATTCATCGTCCCAAGTGGGCTGGTTTCTGTCATGCCCCAACCATGGATGGCGTCACAATTGAAGTCTTCTCTGAACGTTTTGATAATCGACGGTGGACAAGCCGCGCCGCCAACGATAGTGCGCGTCATACTATCGAGTTTGCTGCCTTTATTCTTAGCAGCGGTCAGCAGGCTTTGCCAAATAGTCGGTACACCCAGCGCCACCGTTACTTTATAGTCATCAATCACAGAGACCAGACTATCGCCGTCTAGGTTCGGTCCTGGCAAAATAAGTGAGCAACCTGTGAGTGCTGCGGCATAAGGCGTACCCCAAGCATTGACATGGAACATCGGTACCACAGGCAGCAGGACATCTTGCGCTGATAGCGCAGACACATCAGGCATACATAGGGCGATGGCGTGTAGCACGGATGAGCGATGCGAGTACAAGATACCTTTTGGATTACCTGTCGTCCCTGAGGTATAGCATAGGGAACTGGCTTGTTTTTCATCGAACTGCGGCCAGTCAAAATTAGTATTGTTCTCGGCCAATAACTCATCAAAAAATAGCGCGTCAGGTAATTGCTCTAAAACTTTCTCATCGCGATCGCCCAACAAGATAAAGTGCTTAATACCTTTGATATGCTCTTTGATAGCCGCGATAAGGGGCAAAAAGGTAATATCAAAAAACAGTACCTGATCTTCGGCGTCATTAATAATGTAGGCGAGCTGCTCGGGGAATAGACGCGGATTGATAGTGTGGCAAATCATACCGCTACCTGAGATGGCATACCATGCCTCCAAGTGACGGCGATTGTTCCAAGCGAGAGTCGCGATGCGGTCTGAGGACTTAAGTCCCAAAGCCTCCAAGGCATTCGCCAGACGTTTTGAGTTGTCTGAGACGCTCAGCCAATCACTCTGGGTCATGGTGCCATCGACTTCTTTTGAATAGACCGCCGTGTCGCCATGATATTGCGCGGCATGCTCAATTAGGCTACTAATCAGCAGCGGCTGGTACATCATTTTTCCTAACATTTACATATCCTTATTGTGGTGGTTAGCACTTATCCATAATCATCTTTAAAAGAGGGTGCGCATTTAGTATACGTCAATTTTTACGCCTAACACTATTATTTATATCACGTTTTTAAATGACTTTATTCAAAATATAACGACAACCACTGACGTGTCATTGATTTTTTGACTTGAAAAATTCCCTGCTATCTTCTTACAATCAAAGCCATTTCTTCTATCTTTTTTACAAAAATTTTTATCACCCAAAGAGTCCGCTATGTATGCGCTCGTCGATTGCAACAGCTTTTATGCCAACTGTGAGAAGCTGTTTCGCCCTGATTTAAAGGATAAACCCGTCGTCGTCTTATCGAATAACGATGGCTGCGTAGTCGCGCGCTCACCTGAGGCCAAGCGTCTGGGTATCAAGATGGGCGTGCCGTATTTTCAGGTCAAAGAGTTCTGTAACGAGCACAAAGTGACGGTATTTAGCTCCAACTATGCGCTTTATGCGGATATGTCGCAGCGGGTGATGACGACGATAGAGACTTTGTGCCCGACAGTTGAGGTGTACTCTATCGATGAGGCGTTTTTGTATTTGGCGGATTATCCCGTCGCGATGCAAGATTTAAAGGCCTACGCGAGTAAGCTAAAAATGATTATCGAGAGTCATACCGGTATCGCGGTCAGCGTCGGTATCGGCAGTACCAAAACCATGGCAAAGCTTGCCAATCATGCTGCCAAAAAATACCCTGCAACAAATGGTATCTGCGTGCTTGAGAGTTTGAGGTGGATACGCCGTTTGATGCAAATTACAGATGTGGGCGAGCTATGGGGCGTCGGTCGGCGCTACAAGCTGAGGTTAAATGCTATGGGTATTCATACGGTTCATCAATTGGCGGTGTGCGAGCCTGGCAAGATTCGTCAGCACTTCGGCGTGGTATTAGAGCGCACTTGCTTGGAGCTGAATGGTCAGTCTTGTCTCGGCATTGAGAGCATAGAGCCTAAAAAACAAATCATCTCCTCGCGCTCTTTTTCGCGCCGCGTGACTTGCCTTGATGAGCTCAGCGAATCGATCTGTAGCCATGTAGCAAAAGCGGCGAGCAAACTGCGCAAACAAGACAGCGTTTGTCATTATCTCAGTGTGTTTTCTATGAATAGCCCGTTTAATCAATCCGAGACTTATACTGCGATATCTGGTCAATATCAGTTTGTGACACCGACAGCGGACACGCGGGTAATGATATTGGCCGCGCGCCAAGTGCTCCAAATTATTTATAAAGAAAACGTTCGTTATGCCAAAGCTGGCGTCATGCTACTAGATTTGTGCCCGCATGATGAGGTGCAGCTAGATTTATTCGCTAATAAAAGTGATTCAAAAGACGATCAGATATCAGATAAAAGTGAAGTAATTACTACTCTTATGGATGAGCTTAATAAGAAGTACGGACAGAACAGTCAGCAGCAAGCAGCGCTCTTTATCGCCAGTGAAGGCATCAAGGACAAACAAACGTGGCAGATGAGTCGCGAGATGCTATCGCCTTGCTACACCACTAATATCAATCAAATCCCAAAAGTACACTAGCTTAATAAAGAAAGGCTAGTGCTTTTAAATAACAGGCGCAACTATGACAGTAAAAATAATAGGTAAATTGACAGATGAAGGCAATCCCGTCCTTTTATCGCTCTATAGCGATAGGGTCAAAGCAGGGTTTCCGAGTCCAGCGACCGACTACGTACAAAATCGTATCGATCTCAATACTTTGCTCATTCGTCATCCGGCGACGACGTATCTGGTCGAAGTAGAAGGCGATAGCATGATCGATATCGGTATCTATCCCAACGATATTTTGGTGGTGGATAGATCACTGACCGCGAGCAATAAAGATATCGTGATTGCATTAGTCGATGATGGTTTTGCCGCCAAGCAATTGATATTAGGTGAGACGATTATTTTGCGCTCGTTAAATGAGGATTATACCGATATCGAAGTCAAAGGCTCGCTTGAGCTGTTTGGGGTGGTGGCGAGTGGTATTAGGCGCTTTAAGCGTTAAGAGGTTTTGTTAAGTAGTATAACTACTGAGCACTACAACACTCGAATCAACATATAAATGCCCATACCGACCATCATGATGTTCTCAGTCAAAGAGACAAAGCCAAGCGGTACGTTTGAATTACCACCCACGCAGGCGCATTTGAGCTCGCGCTTGTCTATATAGACCGCTTTGAACACGGATATACCATTGATACCGCCGATAAATATTGCAACGATAGCTGCTAAAATACTCAACCATGCGACATTTGCAAACATAGCAATACCGACAAATGCCTCAGCAAAGGGATAAACATACGCATAACGCACCACTTTGCGCGCTAGCAAATCATAGCCCAAAAACTGATTGGTAAAGCTTTCTAAATCTTGCAGCTTTTGAATGGCAAGTACTATCATTGACAAGGCAATAAACCAGATAATCGTTTGTATAGTAAATAGCGTACCGCTTATACCCCAAGTAAGTGAGAGACTAGCCAAAGCTGTGGTTGCAAATATTGCAATCACAGGCGTATAACTAAATTCATCCTCTTTAGCAACATCCTTACCAAAAAAAGCTTGCAGATCATCATAGCCACCTACGCGCGCGCCATCGATAAATATTTGCGGCGTGGTAGTGACATCGAATTTATCTTTGACCGCTTGCGTCTCAGCATCATTGGTTAAGGGTTTATCCTCAATCTCATAGCCTTTACGCTGCAAGAGATCAAGCGCTTTTAGACCAAAGGGACAGACATGATTGGGCTTTACCATACGGTAAACAGTTGCTGTTTTCATCGCCGATGCTCCTATTAATAAAATGATCTATGGGCGTTTTTTTCCAGCTTGTGTTTGGGTATACTTACCTTTATTCAAGCTCTTCGATGAGTGCTTGCATCTCACCAATTTCACGCTTTTGCGCCTCAATAATATCATCAGCCAATTGGCGCACGCGTGGATCGTCGATATCAGCGCGTGTACTGGTCAAGATAGCAATGGAGTGATGCGGTATCATTGCTTGCATCCAATCGACCTGATCGACTGTTTGTTGTGAGCGCACGCCCCACAATCCAAAAGCAAACAACACCACGCTCAAGCCGTAAACCATTAGATTAACTTTAGTTTTTTTGTACATATTGCCCATAAAGGCGAGCATGATAATCGCCATCATCGCGCCCATGTACAGCGCCATATAGGCACGAGTCTCGCTAAAATAAACGTGATCCCATTGATACGTATTAAAGTACATCATGATATACATGACGATGGTTGAGGTGAGTATCATTAAAAAGAATTTAAGATACGGGTTCATCTGCTTTTGATTAGCGTTATCCATCACAAACCTCCAAAGTAACTATCCAATTAAAACCAAAATTTTACGCCAGCGGTTACGCTACTAGAGTCAACGGCTTCATCTGACTGACGACGCAGATCTCGCGCACTACCTAAGGCGGACTCATAGCTGACACCCACATAGGGCGCGAGCTGACGACTTAATGTCTCATAAGTGAGCCGAACATTCGTCTCCAGCTCATTAAAGCCTTTGGTTATGTTATTGTCAGTATCATCCTTGCTAAATGCTGTTAACTCAACCTCAGGTATCACCACCCAATGCTGATCTAATCGCCACTCGTACTCTGCGCCTAGATCTAGACGAACCTGCCCATCGGTGTACAGATAAGCCCTAGCATCGGTCTCAATGAAGTAGGGCGCAGTGCCGACAATGCCTGCCATAATGGCAGATTTATCGTTTTCGGTATCATAAGCGACGCCCGCTTCACCATTCCAAAAGATACCAAGCGGTTTCCAGTAAGCCAGCGAGGTCAAGCTCTCGATGTCTTTGTTGTCTTTGGTTTGCGCGCTACCTTCAGTACGTAGTCTTAGACGAGTGCTATCATCACCGTACCAGCCCTCCATCTCAAAGTTAATTAGATCGTCATCGAACTGATAACCCAAATCATCTACTGATATGCCCCATAACGGCATGCTACCCATCATTACAGGCTTACCAAAGCGACCATAAGGAACGCCGTTTGAGTAGTCAGGGCTACGAGCATCAGCTGGAGCATCCCCGCCTTGCATCCCTGACATGTCCATACTGCCATGATCCATGCCCGACATATCCATGCCACTGTGATCCATATCTGACATATCGCCCGACATATCCATGCCACTATGATCCATATCTGACATATCGCCTGACATGTCCATGCCACTATGACCCATATCCATGCCGCTATGATCCATAGTGCTATGATCCATACCAGACATATCCATGCTGCTGTGATCCATACCTGACATATCGCCCGACATATCCATGCCACTATGATCCATATCTGACATATCCATGCTGCTGTGATCCATTTCAGCAGCCGTCGCCAATGAAGATACCAATGCTGATGTTAATAATACTAGCGATGACACTCCAATGAATGGCAGACTGCTTTTAACTTTTTTCATAATAAGCCTCATATACTACAATTCATTAAACAACGGCAACTTCTCTAAACATCCCAGCTTCCATGTGATAAAGCAAATGGCAATGCCAAGCCCACCGTCCCGCTTCTCCTGTGACATCGAAGCTTATCTTTTGCGCAGGCTGAACCATTATCGTATGCTTACGGACTTGAAAGTCGCCATTAGGCGCGCGCAGATCGCTCCACATACCATGCAGATGCATCGGATGATTCATCATAGTGTCATTGACTAAGGTAATGCGAACGCGCTCACCTGGCCTGATATTGACTGGCGGTGCATCCTTAAACATCACCCCATCCATAGCCCAGATATAACGCTCCATATTGCCTGTAAGATGGATCTCAATCTCTCGAGTGGGTTTGCGCTGCTCGGCAAGTACCTGATTATCAACAGAGCGTAATTGGTCATAAGTCAAAACTTTACGATTAATCTCACGCAGATTGATACCGGGGTCGTCAAGGTTCATTCGCGGGCTATCGACGCGCATATCAGACTTAAAGTCATACTCGGTCTTGGCATGTTTTGCTTTATAACCCTTATCGCCCATCGCACCCATCATATCGGCCATGGTGAGCCATTCGATACCGTCCATCTTTGGAATAGCGGCGCGAGCGCTTTTTTTGGTTGCAAGGGTAGTGGCAACAAAACCTGACCGATCAATGTTTTGGGCAAATATCGTGTGCGCGTCCTGAGTAGGTGTGACGATGACATCATAAGTCTCAGCCACGCCAATACGAAAATCATCAACATCGACAGGGGATACATCATTACCATCGGTCGAGACAACTTTCATCTTGAGACCCGGTATGCGCACATCAAATATCGTCTGCGCGGAACCATTAATAAAACGTAGTTTGACTTGCTGACCCGCTTTAACCCGTTGCGTCCAGTTAGCCGCTGTGGTCTTACCGTTCATCAGATAAGTAAAGGTAGTCTCGCCCGACAAGTCTGTAAAATCAGTCGGCATCATGCGCATCTGATTCCACATTTTGCGCTTATCAAAAGCGGCCTCTAAATCCGTGGCGGCGATATCGGATAAGAGTTTTTTGAAGTCTGGCAGGTGATGATTATCAAAGTCTGCGCGCAGCTTTAATAGTTTCAATAAATTATACGGATCACGGTGCGTCCAATCACTGAGCAAGATAACGTGATCTTCCGCTACAGGATAACGCTCCGCGCCTTTTGGCTCAATGACAATAGCGCCGCGCATACCCGTTTGCTCTTGAAAGCCTGAATGCGAGTGATACCAATAAGTACCTGACTGCGTTAGTTTGAATTTATAAGTAAAGGTGCTCTTGGCGGGAATACCATTAAAGCTAATGCCAGGCACGCCATCCATCTCAAAGGGTACGAGCAGGCCATGCCAATGAATAGAGGTGGATTCATTGAGCTGATTATGGACGCGGATGACGACGGTATCGCCCTCTTGCATTTTGAGCGTTGGCGCTGGCAGTGAGTCATTAATAAGCGTCGCCATGCTTGATTTACCATTGACGGTAATCATTTTTTCACTGACATATAGGTCGAACTCGTTACCCGTAAGTATAGGCAATTTATGATCAGGTTTATCACTGTTAACGACAACTTTCTGATTTTTGCCCAATGCACTATTGGCTATTGTCGGCAGCGTCGATAGCATGGACGCTCCGAGCAAGGTAGATGACCCTGTCAGAAAACGCCTACGGTTAAAAGTATTATTATTCATAATGTTGACCTAATTTATCTTGTTAAAAACCCAGCCTACAACTGAGACTTATTCACTGCTTAAACCAAAGCTACAGCTGCTGCGCTGGTGACTCAATAGCGGCGTATATCTCTGAGGTGCCGTCTTTATTGAGTTGCATAACTTTGTACGGCATGAATTTATCTTGATATTCCATACCAGGGCTACCCACTGGCATGCTAGGTACCGCAAGACCAATGGCATCGCTTGGCGGCTTAGCCAAAAACTGCGCCATATATTTGGCAGGAACATGACCTTCAAACACATAACCGTCAGTGGTGACAGTGGTATGACAAGAGCGCATTTGCTGCGGGACGCTATAGCGGTCTTTAAATAGAGATAAATCATCGACATCGTGCGCGGTTGCGCTCAACCCATGACCTTTAGCATGACCTATCCACTCTTTACAGCAGCCACAATTGGCGTCTTTATAAACGGTCGCTGAGACGTTTTGTAAAATGCTAGACTGACTCGTTGAGGGTATGCCGACAGGCATCATCTGAGCTTTGGGCTGCTGTGGTTGCGCGGGTTGTGTGACAGTAGATGGCTCAGTTGCCGATGTCACGTCAGTAGCATTTACATCGGGCTCGCTACAAGCCACTAGCGTTGACGCTGCGACCAACAAGACCAGCGATCCAAACCACTTACTAGGATTCACAGATAATTTACGGTTATAGGGTGTCATCATTACCTCTCATCTTATGGTAGTTAGTGTTGCATCTCATCATCTGACATATCCATCATCTCGCCATTAACATCATTATCGAACGACATATCCATCATCTCATCATCGAATCTAGTGGTCAGCATCGTATATTGGTTGGCATTTAGCTCAGGTAAGGATCTGATAAAAGCCATCATCGCCCACATTCTATCGTCATCGTGAGTGGCGCCCCATGCTGGCATGCCAGATGCCATGATGCCGTGCTTGATCGCCCAAAACCCTTGTCTGGCACCTACCTGCGTCTGATAGTGAGCAACGACTTTGGCATCAGTAAAGTTAGGCGGCTTGGGGTACAACCCAGCGCTCAGGTCAGTTTGAGCCGCATCAGGAGACAAATGACAACCGGCGCACATATCTTTGTAATCGGCGCCGCCTGAGCTGATCATCTCCACCTTATCTAAATTTGGGACGACGATATCTCGACTGGCGTTCTCGATAGAGCGACTGCGAGTCGTCTCCAATATAGTATAGACCAGCTTACTATGTGCTTGATCAGCACCGATGTTGATCACACCCGTATTAACAACGATAAAAATAGCAACGAGCGCTATAACAATGGACGCGAGCATACCGAGTAAAAACTTCATCATCAATCCTAAGGTTTGCGATTATTGATCCTCTTTATCGCTTGATAAGCACACTGTATGTATCCTATAAAAACACTTAATCTATAAAAACGGCTCTATAAAAACCAATACATTAGATAGATAGAGCCATGTTCATATCAAACGCAACTGTTTAAACGCAACTGTTTAAACGCAACTACGGTTTTGACGTCATACCATTTTTATCATCACTACTGACGCAGTGTTTTTGATACATCTGCTTCATTTTGCCCATATTAGTCATCATCGCTTGCATAGCAGGATCACTCATATCCATCTTGCTATGATCCATTTTGCCCATCATTTGCATATGTTTGTCCATCCTCTCGCAATTCATCTGATCCTTTTGCGCATGCATTTTTGGATCGTGAGCCAGCGCTGACGTGGAGACGGCGATACCGATAGTAGCGGTAATAATCAGATGAGACATTGATTTAACTTTGGGCATTGATTTAAACAGTGACATGGTAAATCCTTATGTATTATTAAAAATAAAATTTGGGTGATGAGATCAGCTTAAAGCATAGCTGATCTATTCTGACAAAGAGATGACAGCAAGATGACAATATTGTCATCTTGCTGGGTTTTGATTTTAATCTTGCTCATATTCATTTAGCATAGATGGTGCTCTAGAGTTACTACCGCGTCCATACTTGTCTATAAAATACTTTTCAGACTGAAGATGTTGATCCTCATGTTCAACAGCACAAGCCACTCGTGCATCAATGTAACTTTTCATTTGGGCATTAGAGATTTGCGCGTTGTTATGATCTAAATTGCTAGCAAAGGTAGTGAGGTTATCGCAGTTATCGATAATGGAGGTGCTTAGATTAGTCGTATGTGCATTAGCTGCTGACATACCAATAAACATAGAAGCGGATAGGAGTAGTACTTTTTTGAATGACTCGTAATTTTTCATATAACACCTTTAATAGATTATTGAATACCGAATTAATTGCTGTTAAGAATAATGCATAGCCGCTACTCGTATCAGGAATGAGCCGCTATGTACTATGGGTATAGATTAGCAAACGCAGACTGACAATCTGATGACGAGCACGTGACATCTTTGTCAGATAGCAGTCAGTGTTGTCATTTTTGTTAACTTGAGCATTAAACAGCCAACGTTATGGTGAAGGATGGTTATGAAAGTACTACTAGTAGAAGATGAGCAAAAGCTTGGCGAGTATATAAAAAAGGGCTTGAGTGAAGCGGGGTTCATCGTTGAGCATCATACGACGGGGCTAGATGGTCACCATGCTTTGATGACGCAGGACTTTAGCGTTATTATCATGGATGTTATGTTGCCAGATATCAGCGGTTTTGAGCTGGTACGCAGTTACCGCGCGGCAGGCAAGCTCACGCCGGTGTTATTCTTGACCGCAAAAGACGATCTGAGCGATAAGATAAGGGGGATTGAGATCGGCGGTGATGACTATCTGACTAAGCCCTTTGCTTTTGCCGAACTCATCGTGCGTATAAAAAGCCTACTGCGCCGCGCCAATCAAGCCGACTACCAAAATACTCAATTACAAATCGCTGATCTGAAAATGGATATCGCCAAACGCAGCGTCAGCCGTAGTGACACCGTCATTAAGCTGACGGCAAAAGAATTTGCTCTGTTACAGTTTTTGCTTGAGCGCCGCAGTGAGGTGTTACCGCGCTCGGTCATTGCCTCACAAGTATGGGATATGAATTTTGATAGCGATACCAACGTCATCGATGTGGCGATAAGGCGGCTACGCATCAAGATTGATGATGATTATGAGACCAAGCTGATTCACACAGTACGCGGTATGGGCTACAAATTAGAAGTGTTATCCCCTGTTAAAGTAGACGCCTAATATGATGGCTGATAAGGTAAAAAGTACTTTTGATAATCGACGTCTGCCGCTGTTATGGCGCACGGTACTGCTGCTAACGATATTCGTTGTCCTCTCGCAGGTTATCATTTATATCTGGGTTGGGCGCTCTGTAAAAGGGCACTTTGAGCAGATGGATGCGGAGATTATTACTCATGCCGCCTTTAATTTACGCAAACGCTTAAGCGACGCGCCTGCGCCAAACGCTGTATCAAAAGCATTGCCAAACGCGCAAATAGTATCGAATACAGCACACTTGCCAGTACCAATAGACGCGGATCACTTGCATTCCGCGCAGCTAGATTATGATTTAAAAACCATCATTACCAACGCTAATGGGCGTTTGCTAACGAGCGTGCCTAGCGGTTTTGCTGATGAGTTGCCCATAGAGGTGAGCCTTGCGTCACTATGGCAACAGTATCGCGAGCAGCAGTTCGTCATTGAGATAAATGACAGACGTTATCGCGCTTTGATTATCAAAGATAACGAGGTGCTCGCTTTTATTGCGCTACCGATTGATGTACATCATCAGTATCTAGTGCAATTCAATCGTCAGCTGAGTCTGATTTTGCTTGCGATTACCTTGCTACTGGTCTCTATTGCCGCCCTTAGCGTCTACTGGGGCTTTGCGCCACTTGCAACTATCGTGCAAAAGATGAAAGGCATCAATCCTGAGCGCTTAGATGAGCGGTTGACGGTCAGCGATATGCCGCTAGAGCTGCGGCCATTAGCCCAGTCGTATAACCTGATGCTAGCAAAACTTGAGAGTAATTTTGACTCGTTATCAAGGTTCTCCGATAATATCGCCCACGAACTGCGTACGCCGCTTGCTACTTTGAGTACTCAGACTCAGGTCATGCTGAGTAAACCCAGAGCAGGCGAGGAATACATTGAGCAGCTTCATCATCAGCACGATACCCTCGAGCAGCTATCGAGTCTGATTAACAATATGCTATTGCTCGCCAAGACCCAAAAAGGTCTAAAGGACTCACAACTGAGTCCCGTCGATACCGAAGATTTGATGACCAAGCTGATAGAGTATTATGAATTGATCGCCGAGGATCGCAGGATTACCTTTGAGAAGTCTGGCGTATTTGCGTCGGTATTGGGGGACGCAGGCTTGCTGCAGAGACTATTTGCTAACCTAATATCCAATGCCATCTATTATGCAGCAAGTGATAGCGTCATTGGTATTAAAGCATCAAAGCTGACGCCTACCTCCCTTACTATAACCATTAGCAATCGCTTGACGCATGCTTTGACGCAGAAGGATGCCAATAAACTCTTTGAGCGTTTTTATCGTCATGACAAAACCAGCAGCGATCATTCAGGATCAGGGCTAGGATTATCTATCGTGCAAGCGATTGCGCAGGCGCACAAAGGTAGAGTCAGTATCGATATAAAAGAAGATACCTTTGAGGTTAAGGTAGCGTTACTGCTTGGATAATTAAAAGAATGGCCGTAAACTTTTTATTACTATTACAACTACTCACTCGGATCAGGCCCTGGCGGAAACTCGTGGCGTAGCTGGGCGACATTGGCAGCGGTTACTTTATCAGTATAAGGATTTAATTCGCTGTGCACATACTGCGTCACTGCGGCTATTTGCTCATCATCCATCATGCTATGAAAGGCGGGCATACCGCGCAGTCCATTCATCGTAACGCTGATAATATAGTATTTAGATTCCATCTTGCTGTTATCGGCAAGCGGCGGATAGTAGCCTGCGCCTTGTGCGCCTTTACCATCTACCATATGGCAGCCCGCGCACGAGTCATCATAGAGCTTTTTGCCGTTCGTAGTAAAAAATCCCTTTTTACCTTGTGTGCTACCTTCAAATTTGACTAGCCACTTTTGCAAACCCGCATCATTACTCATCTTAGGAATTGAGCTGACATCGACGATATTCATAGGCGGGCGGGTCAGCTCGTCTTTGGACATGTAGACTGCGCCCCACGCACCGTTATTGCGGCTGGCTTGATTGCTAAAATTGTCGCTCAAAACCATTGGCGTTTGTAAACTGGCAATAGTAGGGGCGCTTTGTTTAGCATATTGGCTACATCCTGATAAAAAAGCGCTGCCACTCATTATCAATAGAATTGGCAAACGATAGGATTTATGACCCTTTATCCGAGTAGGTTTTGCTTTTGTCATGTTTAATATCGCCTTTATGTTCGTCGCTATTTACCAAAGATTAATGACTTCACTATTAACCGAGTTTTTTTGCCTTTTGATGTAAGCGGTTTGCCGAATCCATGCCTGATAATATCGCGCCTTCTTGCCAAGCAGGAATGTGTGAGCAGTGCTCGCCTGCCAGTACAATGCGGTGGTCAATAGCGCATAGGGTATCGTAATACTGTTCGCGGCTTGATTCACTCCAAATGCCGTAGCAGCCAAGCGACCACGGTATACGGTGCCATGCGACTGAAGTGCCTGCGCGAAACTCTTTAGTGTACTGCGGATGAATGCGTTTGCCATATTCGAGCGCTGCGCTGATGCGCTCTTTTGGCGTAAGTGAGTTGAACTTATAAGACGCCTCACCAAAACCGTATGCGCCAAGGAGCACGCCAGATCCTGAACTAAACAGATCTTGCGACGGGTAGGAGATTTGGGTAATTGGCAAGTCGGTATAAGTAATACCGCCATAGATCCACTCATCCTCCTCCCAAAAGCGCCGCTTAAACTCCAAACCGACTTTATAGGAGCTGTCGTAAGGCACCGCTGCCATCGCTTGCTTCATCGGCTCTGAGACATTGATGTCAATTTGGGTCAATATAGATAGTGGAATCGTACAAATACACCAGTCGGCTCGAACGCTTTTGCGCATACTTTCAGGGTTGTCAGTATTGATATAATCAACGGTAACGCCCGTCTCATCTTGATTAATCTTGGTGACTTTGGCATTGAAAGTAATCATATCGCGGCACTCGCGGGTAAAGGCGTCGCCGATTTTGCCCATACCGCCTACGGGCTGAAACATCGCAGGCTGATGCACGTGTACCGTGTAATTGTTATAGATATCGGCCCACATCTCTGAATTGAGAAGTTTATCCCTTGGTATCGGCGTCGATGGCTGCGCGTCAGGCATCAAACCGCCGCCCGGATAGACGCTATAGCCACGATGCTTGCTGGTCTCATGACTTTTGACATAACGATAATTATTGTCGAGCACGCCCCAGCCTTTGAGTCCGACGAGTAGCTTTTCTTTATCTTCTGTAGTGACCGCATCATCCAAGCTGCCTTTGTTCATCGCTTTGGATAATAGCTCGGAGACATAACCGCGGATATCGTTTTGCACATCGCCTAAACGCTGGGGTGCACCATTGAAGTGATTGGTACGATGCAAATAAGCGCGGTCATTGGTTTGGATAAAGGGTTGCAAAGCGACATTGAATTTTTTGCAATAATGAAAAACGGCGTAGTGATGAATAGGCAGTCGCCACGGCCCACCGTTAAAGTAATTGCCTTTTTGAAAGTTGCAAGTGACTTGCTCGCCGCCAAGCTCGGTATATTTATCGCCGCTATTTAAGGTCCAGCTACGTCCGCCACCGCGGTTTTGGTATTCAAGAACCGTGACTTTATAGCCCGCTTTACGTAACTCATAGGCTGCTGTAAGACCCGCCAAACCTGCGCCAAGGATGACAATACTAGCACCAGCAGGCGCGCCTTTTAAAGTCATCTCTTGTTTAAAGCTAGACTCTGATGCGAAACCTAAAGTCGTCATCGCCTGATACATAGCCGCCGCGCCCGCAGTCTTGCCTATCATCGCAAGCAGTTGACGGCGCGTAGGAGATGGCAGCAAATCATTCATCTTATTATCCTTATCGTGCTTAATAGTAGTAATAGTCACTCAAGCGAATTTATAATCAGCGACTTTTTTTATTTAACAATTTAGCTTTTATCTTTAATGACGCGTTTGACTTCAGCCGCACTGACATCACTGCTTGGTAAGCCGCCAAAGGTAACGCGCACATAGTTGCTGATGCTCGCTATTTGCGCGTGGCTTAAATCTTCTTTGAACCCTGGCATTTTGGGAGCGGTATTGAACGCGCCTTTTGCCCCAAAGGCGATAACGCCAATCAGCGCATCAGGTTTGGCGCGGCGAATGCTACTCAGACCGACGATAGCGGCATAGCGTGCATCGGGCTGCGCATAGCCATCGACACCATGACAGCTGGCACAATGAGTCAGGTACAAGCCCTTTGGCGAATTGCTGTTATTGATAGTGCTAGTACTAATAGTAGGGGTCGTCTTAGCTTTGGCTAGATAGTCTTCTTGTTCTAACAAGTCATAGGTAATAGAGTCGCTAATAGGCGTGGGCAAACGAGCGATGTTGACGGGTATTAGGTAGTCATCGGTCTTGATAGCAGGGATGACTTTTAGATAATTCGCCATCGCTATCAAATCGTCATCCGTCAAATAACGGGTGCTATGAGCGACCGCTTCTGCCATTGGACCGCCCGCATAAGCTCGTTTATCAAGCTTGCCTGTACGTAGATAGGTGATGATATCGAGCTCGCTCCAGCGTCCAATACCCGTATCGTTATCAGGGGTGATGTTAGGCGCAAACCACTTACCGAGCGGCGCGCCAGAGAGATAGCGATCTTTATCTAGACCTTGAGTGAGATTACGCGGGGTGTGACAAGTACCGCAATGCTCTAGATTATTGACTAGATATTCACCGCGCTGCTCTACAGGCGTCAGACCTACGCGGTTCTCGGTTGAGGGCACATTGATGACATTCCACGCGAGCATCAGACTGCGTATATTTAACGGAAAAGGCAAGTGAGTGGTTTTTTCAGGCGCTTTTTCTACGGGCGGCACAGTTTGAAAGTAGGCAAACAAGGCGCTGATATCAGCATCGCTCATACCATGATATGACGGGTAGGGCATAGCAGGATAAATTTGGTGATTAGGCGCGCGACCTTTACGCAATGCCTTTGCCAGATCAGCTTCGGTGTAATTACCGATACCATAAATCTTGGACGAGGTAATATTGGTTGAGTAGATATTGCCAATGGGTGTCTCGATAGCAACGCCGCCACTATAGTCCTCACGATGACACGCCATGCAATCAGCAGTACGCGCCACATAAGCGCCGCGATTGGCTAGATCGCTATTGACTGGGCTGACGTGGGGCAGACTTATCCTAGGCGGCAACGTCTTTTGGACACTTATACTGTCTGCTATAGCCGCATTGGCAACCAAAGGTGCAACCAGTGCCGCCATCATTATAAAAAGAGGCTTCATAATATCCTTATTATTCACTCTGACCAAAACTATTCTAACCTAGTAGCCAATTTTTAGTTACTTTCTAGTTACTTTCTAGCCGCTTCTACTTTGATATTTAGATTTAAATTTTTGGTGAGTCCAAACCAAGCATATTTATCTATATTCCATCTGGTTCTATTTATGGTCGCGGTAAAATTACCAGCGCAAATCTCACGGCTCATAGTGGTATTCATACTACAGGTAAACTCAGTGGCCTTTAGGCTAATAGGGTGCGTCTGACCGTGCAAGGTTAAGTTGCCATCGACACGCGCCAACTCTGTTTGATTAAAATACCAGCGAGTCGATTTAAACTGAGCCAAAGGAAAGTTTTGCGCATCAAAAAAGTCAGGCCCTGTCAGCTTACTATTAAAAGCTTGATTGCCAGTATTGAGTGATTTGATAGGAATAATTAATGAGATGTCGCCAGTCATGGCGCTGGAATCATATTGCAACTGACCTTTGACATTATAAAACCCGCCCGTTGTGGCATTGGTTTTAAAACGATCAATAGCGAAGCGTACATTGGTATTGGCAGGATTGATGACATAACTGGCAGCGTGACTGGTTTGCGCTGCGCTCATTATCACTATAGGCAGTATCAAAAAGGCAAAGGGGTGAGATGTCTTTTGGGCGAGACAGTGAGCGCTCATGAAGCTACATTCCTTTGTAAGCTTTGACATCTAAATTTGAGAGCAGTCCATACTTTATATAACAAGTAAAACTCTATGAGCCAGTTATACATTGTTTTTCAAGAACTTAGTAGCTAGGTTTTGCATTTTTTTATAACTATCTTCTATTGCTAGGGGGTTTCATATTTGCTAAAAAAGTGAGCATTAGCAATCAATAGACAGCTGTTAGTAAATCATCCTAAACACTCGAAAAACAACTGACTTTATTCGCCTATCACAAAAAGAGTTGACCGCTTCATACGCAGAACGTCATTGCCTTTATTCTATTTAAGGTATAAGTTTGAAACACACTATCTTTAACAACAAGACTACAACCGTCAAGGACGACACCATGCAAAACAAGACTAATATAAAAGCCAGCATCAAAGATAAAGTCAGCGAGTCAGAATGGCAAATGCGAGTCGACCTTGCTGCCTGTTATCGACTCATCGCTATGTACGGCTGGGATGATTTGGTCTTCACTCATATCTCAGCGCGCGTGCCCGATACCGAAGACGAGTTTTTGATCAATCCTTACGGACTATTATTCGAAGAGATTACTGCTTCCAACCTCGTCAAAGTCAATCAAGCAGGCGAGAAAGTCGCACATTCAGACTACGATATCAATCCCGCAGGATTCACTATCCATAGCGCGGTCCACAATGCTCGTCATGACGCTCATTGCGTGGTGCATTTGCATACCAGTGATGGCGTTGCGGTATCCGCGCAGACAGATGGCCTGCTGCCGTTGTCGCAGCAATCACTATTTCCGTTATCTAATCTGGCCTATCACGACTACGAGGGAGTTGCTCTAAATCCTGAGGAAAAGGTGCGTTTGGTGGACGATTTAGGCGATGCTAATTTTATGATTTTGCGTAATCATGGCTTGCTCACCTGTGGTAGCAGCGTCGCCGATGCGTTCTTGTTTATGTATATCACCCAAAGAGCGTGCGAGGTACAAATCAAAGCCCAGAGTGGCGGCAATAAACTTACCCATATACCGCCGCAGATATTGGCAGGTATCCAAGCGGCGTCAAAAGAGGTCACCAAAGGCGCGGGTGGCGATATTGCATGGCCTGCACTGCTACGTAAACTGCGCCGTATTGATCCTTCATTTGAGGAGTAATCCTATGATGACAGTCAATGATTGGCAGCAGCAGGGACAGTTTGAGTCGATTTGTGGTCAGCGAATATTTACGTGCCGAGGTGGTGATAAAGATGCGCCAGCGCTACTGCTCATTCATGGCTATCCGAGTGCCAGTTGGGACTGGGAGGGCATGTGGAAGGCGCTGACTGAGCACTATCATGTGATTACTCTTGATATGCTGGGTTTTGGGCTGTCAGATAAACCCAAAAACGCTAAATATCTCATCAGTGAACAGGCTGATATCTTTGAGGCTTTTTTGCGTCAATTGGGTGTCGATAACTATCATATCTTGGCGCATGATTACGGCGATACCGTAGCGCAAGAGCTGCTGGCAAGACAGGTGGATGTGAGTTGTGATATGCATATCGCGAGCGTCTGCTTCTTAAATGGTGGGCTGTTCCCCGAGACCCATAGGCCGATTTTGATACAGAGACTATTGCTATCACCACTCGGATCTTTGGTATCCAAGCTCTTTACTAAGGCAAAATTTGCGACGAACTTGCAGCGGATATTTGGACCCAGAACCCCGCCAACCCCTGAGGTCATCGACGTGCTATGGCAGTTGCTGAGGCATAATGATGGCGTAGGGGTGATGCACAAACTCATTAATTATATTCCGCAGCGAAAGCGCTACCGTGAGCGCTGGGTCAGGGCGATTATCAATAGCCGCGTACCCGTCAAGCTGATCGCTGGTGCCAAAGACCCGATCTCAGGTCAGCACATGGTCAACCGCTATCGTGAGTTGATTCCTAACGCTGATATCACGGTAATGGCAGAGCTGGGTCACTATCCGCAGATTGAAGATAGCGCGGCTATCAGTGCAGCTTATTTGACGTTTAGAAGCAGCATTGGCGAGTAATCGCTTATGATCAAAACCTCGTTTGTATAGTCGATACTCAATAAAACAGATACGTCGCATTATAGCGCGAGACTGAAAATTTTTTTCTTGCGTGCTGTGCCTACGCCGACAGATGCTACAAAAAATATTTTAATCTCGCTGTATCGTTTTTATCTTAAACTGGCTATATCTTTAAACTTCGAAAACAAAAACAGTATTTAAGGTAATGGATAACCTATGGATGTGTTTTCATATTGGCAAGGGTTCTATAACGATCCTTGGTTTTGGCAATTCCCGATGGCGACGCTTGCTATTAGTATGGGCGCATTTTTATTCGTAGCGATTCCATGGACGATTATCGCTTGGCGTGATCCTATCTCCCTTCGTAAATATAAAATCCAATCCAAACCGTTTGAGATGAAAAAGTTTCTGTTGCCATCCATTGGTCGTATTGTCATCAATAATATCATTTTGGCGTCATTATTGATCCTCGTTTGGCCACTACTCAAGCTCACTGGCGTGCATAATGGCGCGCTGCCTGCTTGGTATATTATTATCGCGCAACTGGTATTTTTTGTGCTGCTCGATGATTTCTTGTATTACTGGATGCATCGCTATATGCATGAGAATAAGTGGCTGCTTAAACACATCCATAGCGTGCATCATCGCATTCACAACACCTGCGGCATCAATGGCAATTACATGCACTGGGTCGAGTATTCGCTTACAGCAACGCTTACCTTAGTCGGTCCGATTCTCTTGGGCGCGCACATTTATGTCGTGTGGCTATGGGTCATCTTACGTCAGGTGGAAGGCGCGGACGGTCATATCGGCTATGATATTCCATGGAATCCTGCGCATCTATTACCCGTCTACGAAGGACCTGTGTATCACGACTTTCATCATGCCAAATTTAAAGGCAACTACGCAGGGTTCTTACCTTATCTAGACAAGCATATGGGCAAAACGCATATTCCTGCGTATCTAAGCTACCTAAAAGCAAAAGCCAAAGGGCTTACACCGCTGGAGATTGAACAAAATGAGCTACAAGCGAAGAAGTTAAGAAAGCAAAGGAAAAGGGGGTCTTAAGGCAAGCTTCTAAAATATGGTGACATAGAGGTATCGTTGCGCCAGATTTATTATTTGTATTTATAATTATGAAACAAAAAAAGTCGCTACTGCTGTGTTAATACTAGCAGGAGCGACTTTTTTTTTATTCGATAGTAAAAGGAAGTTTCAGATGTTTTGAGCGTTTTAAGGACACTCAACATCGTTGAAGTGAGCGTTTACTTTAAAAAGTCAGGATTCATATAAGCAGGATTGGGATAGGTATAAAAACCTTCACCAGTTGCAGCGCCTAATTTATTTTGATCAATCAGCTGCTCTTTTAGATACTTGACCGCTTTAAACCTTACAGGGCTCTGCGTCTTTTCAGCAGTCATTTTAGTAATGTTGTATGCCGTATTAATCCCTATAGTATCCAAGATACCAAACGGCCCTACAGGCGCACCTGTCACTATCATCCAAGTCTTATCTATGGTATGCGGATCAGCAACTTCTTTGGCGAGTAGTTGCAAGCCTGCATCGATAAAAGGCGCCAATAAACTATTCATAACGTAGCCGGGTTGCTCTTTATACAGCGGCATTGGCACCATACCGATATTGGTGGCAAACGCCACTACCTCATCAAATACTTTAGGGTCGGTTCCAGGATGTCCCATGATTTCAGCGACATTATGCATCCAAATTTTATTAGCGAAATGTAGAGCCAAAAACTGTGCAGGTCGCCCCGTTGATTCAGCGAACTGACTTGGGAGTAGGGTAGAGGTATTGGTGGCAAAAATTGTTTTTTGCGGGGCAAGTTTAGCCAGTTTTTTATAAAATTCGATTTTGATCTCTGGAATCTCAGGAATGGCTTCAATCAATAAGTCAGCGTCTTTGACTGATTCTGCGAGATCACAGGTGTAGCTTAAATTATTAAACGCTGTATTCAACTGCTCTTGCGTCGCTCTCATATCTTTTTTAAAGGCTTTGCACATCCACTCAAACTTTGACTTTGCATGCTTTAAGACCTCATCATTGATATCATAGACGGTGACATTAAAACCATGATAAGCGGCCTGAAAGGCGATTTGATAGCCTAAAACGCCGCTTCCTGCGACAGTTACATTTTTATAAGTCATAATGAATTCCTAAGAATAAAGTAGTGATTTTCAAGTCTAACTATAGTCAATTCAAAGTAAAATTGTCACAAATTTAAACGCGCTATTGATATACATTTTAATTGCGTGCTGTTATCTCTCGATGCTGCGTAACCTATGTTTTAAAAATTAGCATCGCAGCAGCGCTATATCATTTTTAGAGTGAATCTACTATATAGCAAACCCTAAAACCAGTTCTACACTTATTTTAGTTTATTATGGGCTATACCATAATCTTGCATACGTTATACAAGTAGCCTATGTCTTACGGATAAAAAAACCTCAGCTTAGGATTAAAGCTCTTAAGATTGGACTGGACTAAATGGCAGTGGTCTTAAACGCAGGCCTGCACCTCTAGGGTCAAAACCCTAAGCCTGTCTGGTCACAGATACCGATTGGTTAACCAAATCCATAGATCCGAACGCGGTTAAGAATGCGACGCTAGACGCATCAGCTCCAACACCGATGCGTGCCATCGTGTCGGCACCCGCCATGCCAGTTGGATCAATGAGGTGCCAGCCTCCCTCAAGATAGACCTCAGCCACGGCATGAAAGTCTTGCGGCTTCACATCGGGCGCATAAACGCTCGCGAACCTAGCGGGTATCGACGACGCGCGCGCTAGGGTCACAAGAACATGCGCAAAATCGCGGCATACGCCCTGACGTTGAACAAAGCTATCGAGCGCGGTAGTTTGTGCATGGCTCGATCCGGACACATAGCTAAAATTTGATTCGATCCAATTGCGCATCGCGGCAATCCGTGCGCCGCCAGCAAGATCACCAAACTCGGCGTCCACAAAGGCTTGGAACTGGTCTGACGGGCAATAGCGCGACGGCATCAAATGCTTGATCGTCTCTCCGGGCAAACGATGGAGGGGCACTTGGTGTAGTGCTGATATATCCAAAGCAGGACGGTCAATGGCAATTTCTGCGAGGTAAGTGCAGCTAAAATCCCCGTCAGCACGGATCCAAATCCGCTCTCCTATGCCATCATCGGCGCCAACTCGTGAAAAATGCGCAACGTCTGATGTCCAAATCTCGGCCGAACGTACCTGCTGATCCACAAGATCAGCGGCTTCGATCTGAAGCAAAAGGTCCATCGGCGCGGCGAGCCGATAATGAAGTTTGACGTCAAGTTTGAGGATCATATTTGAACTCCCTAAGGGTATTGTTCTAGTGAGCTAACGATCGCGTGGGGCTTTCTGATTGGCGCAAGCCAACAGCGCTGCTGCGCAGGTTAATCAAATGTTGCAAAGAGACGCTCCGACTATAGCAGAGTCTGAGACAGGCAGCGATGCCTGACAGGGTTAAATGACTATCATACCGCTTTTCATAGTCAAAAGGTGAGACATCATCCATTGCACTATGTAGTCTGGATATATTAAACCTGAGAAGCGTCAAAAGTCGATTAATTATCGATTTCGCTTTGCAAGACAAGAATAATTCTCCTTATTATAATGCTATAGCGTCGGTGCTAGCTGCGAGGCCAGCACGTCTGTATTTCTTAATAAGTTTACAGTAGAGGTCGAAAATAGAGGTTTAATTTCAATAGTTTTTTAACGCTGGTCACCGTCATATTTTTAAATGATTTAAATCTGATTGCGTAATCATGACTATGAGTCGATGTAAGCAAGAATTTTCCCCTACAGCCCATATCCTACAGACGAAAAAAAGCCCCAGTCGTTAAACTGGGGCTTTCTAAATTTGGTAGGCATAAGCAGATTCGAACTGCTGACCTCTACCATGTCAAGGTAGCGCTCTAACCAACTGAGCTATACGCCTATTTAGGATGAGCATTTTAGCAAGTTTTAGCGACTTTGCAAGCGTTTATTTAACTATTCAGGCATTATCACAATAAAAGAGCATACTAATATCAATCATAAACTGCTACGCCTATTGTACAATGTCCTATGTACCTTAGAATAAAGAGAGTTCAATGTCAGATTTAACGCAGCGAATAATGCCGCAGACAGCGCTAGAGACAACGTCAGCAGAGCTTATGCTAACTGATGATGAACTCATGCGTTACGCCCGTCAAGTGTTACTCAGTGGTTGGGATATCAGTGCTCAGCTACGTCTCAAGTCCAGTACGGCAATCATCATTGGCGCAGGCGGCTTGGGGTGTCCGGCATCTGAGACCTTAGCGCGGGCAGGGGTTGGTCATATTCATCTAATCGATGATGACGTGATTGAGATGAGCAACTTACAGCGGCAAACGTTATTTACCGCAAAAGACATCGGACATAATAAGGCCAAGACCGCTTGTCAGGCACTACAGCAGATTAACCCTTTGATTGAAGTCAGCTATAGTACCGAGCGTATACATGCGCAATCAACAGACAATTTGCTTGCCTTTATAGCGCAGAAA
The DNA here is from genome assembly GCF_052258425.1 of Psychrobacter sp. T6-4. Taxonomy (NCBI): domain Bacteria; kingdom Pseudomonadati; phylum Pseudomonadota; class Gammaproteobacteria; order Moraxellales; family Moraxellaceae; genus Psychrobacter; species Psychrobacter sp. T6-4. The sequence continues at coordinate 160,949 of NZ_JBQQEZ010000004.1, read as the reverse complement.
AAAACCCTCTTATCCTCTGCTAATATCGATAATCACTCAAATATTTTACTGCTTGATTGCACTGATAATTTTGCTATTCGTGAGCTGCTAAATGAGATTAGCGTAATACAGCGTTTGCCACTGCTCTCGGCCTCAGCGATTGCTATGACAGGACAGCTTGCTCTGTATGAGCCGTACAAAGAAACGGGATGCTATTACTGCGTGTTTGGTGAGACGTTATCGAATAATAGCACCGCGCAAAATTGTGCCAGCTCGGGTGTGCTCGCTAGTACCACAACGGTCATGGGCAATATGCAAGCCAATCTTGCGTTGCAATATCTAGGACTAGGCGTTAATCCCTTATCAGGTCAACTGCTCAATTGGGATTGCAGACACCTGAGTCAACACAACATAAAATTTAAAAAGGACAATCATTGTAGGGTATGCGCAGGTTAAATGAGACAAATTAATAATTAACAGACTATCAGACGTCCCAGGTTTTTAGGTTTAGCGCTTTTTCTTTTTGCTATAGGTTATTTATCTTGCACATCACGTTTACTTTTGTGAAAAAGTAGCCAAATGACTAGATTTCTACTGGCTATTTTTAAGTTTACGTTGAATACTGGTTAGTACAGCTGTTTTTGATTCAGCGTTTACGTTTTATCATATTTTAATGACACAAATGACATGAGGTCTCCTATGCGCAAGATTCCTATTTATGCCCATCCTGCAGCCGGTTGGCCTGCGCTGGTCGCATCGACTCGTAAACTTATGGATTACAAAGCATTTTTGCGCGGGAGCATGAGCGTACTGATGAGCAATCAGCCCAATGGCGGCTTTGATTGCCCGGGTTGCGCGTGGCCTGATCACAAGACGCACAAGACTTTAGATGTCTGTGAGACAGGGTTTAAAGTTATTGCTAGTGAGACCATGTCTACTAAAACCGATGCGGCGTTTTTTGCCAAGCATACGGTAACCGCGCTGCAAAGCTGGACAGGTTATGAGCTTGAGCACAGCGGACGCTTGTCAGAACCAATGGCGTATGATGCGGCGCAAGATCGTTATGTGCCTATCTCTTGGGACGCCGCTTTTAAGCGGATTGCAAGTCAGCTTAATCAATTGGACTCTCCTGATGAGGCGCTGTTTTACACCTCAGGGCGCGTAACCAATGAGCCCGCTTTTCTTTATCAGTTGTTTGTGCGTCTATTTGGCACTAACAATATGCCCGATTGCTCCAATATGTGTCACGAGCCAACCTCAGTGATGCTTGGTCGTCAGCTGGGCGTAGGTAAGGCGACGGTAATGCTAGAGGATTTTGAGCGGGCGCGCCTGATCATTATGTTCGGTCAAAACCCTGCGACCAACCATCCGCGTATGCTTGAGATGCTCGCACACGCCCATAAGCAAGGCTGCAAGATACTCTCGGTCAATCCAATGCGTGAGCAGGGGCTAAGCGCCTTTAGAAATCCGCAAAAGCCGACGCACATGGCAGCAGGTCAGAGTGATGATTTGGTCGATGATGTGATCCAGATCCAGATCGGAGGGGATGCGGCGCTCTTGACAGGTATTGCAAAATGGCTACTTGAGAATGATAAGATAAATACTGATTTTATCGCTGAGCATACCTCAGGGTTTGAGGCACTACAGCAGTGGCTCACAGAGCAGTCATGGGCAGATATTGAGCGCGGTTCAGGTATTGATCAAGCGCAAATCATTGAGGTTGCACGCTTAGTTGCCGATAGTCCAGCGACTATCTGTACATGGGGCATGGGTATTACTCAGCACGTTCAAGGTGATGATAATGTAGCGATGATCACCAACTTGCTACTACTGATGGGTATGATAGGTATCGAAGGCGCTGGCGCGTCTCCAGTGCGTGGTCACTCCAATGTACAGGGCGATCGCACTATGGGTGTCCATGAGCGCCCAGATCAAAAACTACTCGATAGTCTTGAGCGCGTGTTTAAGCAGCCGATGCCTCGTGAAGATGGTTTTGATGTCGTTGCAGGTGCCAAAGCTTTGATTGCAGGTAAGCTTAAAGCCTTTGTGAGTATGGGTGGTAACTATGCGGTAGCCGCGCCCGATATGAGTGCAATCCAGCAGGCATTGACCACCACTGAGCTCAACGTCTTTGTCGCGACAAAGCTCAATGGCACTATGCTGTACCCTGGCGCTAACAATATTATCTTGCCTTGTATCAGCCGTACCGAAAAAATTATCACCAGTAAAGGCGAGCAGTTCGTTACAACAGAGGACTCGATGTGCCAGATTGCGCGCTCTAAGGGTAATCTCAAGCCGATCAGTGATACGCTTAAATCTGAGGTGCAGATTGTCGCTGACATGGCAACTCATGTACTGGGCGGTAAGTTCGACATTCCTTGGCAAAAGATGGGTGAGGACTTCGATATCATTCGTGATTACGTCGCCCAAGCTATCGACGGTTTTGAGAATTTCAACTACCGTGTACGCGCCGCTGATCGTGGTTTTCATCTGTATCATCCTGCGCGTCATCGTGTTTGGAATACCGACAGTAAAAAGGCGCAGTTTGAAGTGCCCAAGTATCCAATCACCTTTGTCGCAGAACAGATGCAATCGAAAACCTCTGCCCTTAATAAAGGTGCCAACAGCATTATCGATAGTCAAAACCGCAAGCAGCAGGTTTGGCAATTAACCAGCGTACGCAGTCATGATCAGTTTAATACCATGATATTTGGCTACAAAGATCGCTATCGTCAAACTGATCGCCGTGATGTGCTGTTTATGCATCCTGATGAGATAAGCCGACTAGGCTGGAGCAAAGGCGATAAAGTTCAGATTACTCGTGAGACCAGTAGCGGCGAGAAGCGCGTATTGGGACCACTGGTATTGACAGAGATGGACATCGCCGCCAATGCAGTCGCTACCTATTATCCTGAGTGCAATGATCTATTTGATCTAGACACTCAAGCACCAGACTCGCATATACCAGCGTATAAATCGGCAACGGTTGTCTTAGAAAAAATGGCTATGATACAGCAGACTAGTAAAGACAAAACTGCTGAAGATATGAGTTTAGCAGTACCCGCGTAATGAGATAAACAGTGATCAGGGCGCTATTTTATAATGTCGTTTATATGTGCATGAGTAGTTATGAGTATTGATATAGACCTTGAGACCGCGCGCGTATTGACATCAGTATCGCCTTTGTCACGTCATCATTTAACGCATAAACACTATTACTTAAAGGCTAAAGACACAAAGAGTAATTTTGACGAATCGCTCAGTGCAGGGTCGATAAGTGCAATAGATGAATTCGATATCGATAGTCGGCAGGCAAGCTTAGCTGTCGAAGCTGCTGTCTCTATTGTGATTAATGGTATTCACTACGCTGTATTGATGGCAAGTCCCCAACAGTTAGAGTATCTGGCTGTTGGGTTTTTGTTTAGTGAAGGGCTGATCGATCACAGTCGAGACTTACTCGATTGGGACGTTACGCAACTGACCGATAGCGCCAGTTTTACATCCTTTAGCGACAGTCATAGTGATAGTACACAGTCATTAGAGCATTTGTTAGATTATGATATTTACGTGGTAGAGCTGGTACTCAATCAGCGCTGTCATCAGCGTATTCAAGCACAAAAGCGCCAATTAGCAGGCCGAACGGGCTGCGGTATGTGCGGTATCACAGGACTTGCTCAAGCACTGCCTGATCTGAGTGCTTATCAGGGTTCAGTAACCTCTAATGCCAAGCCAAGCTCACGTCCAGAGTTAGATACTTTGCTGGCAATACGAGCGAAGATCGATATGGCCCAACATACTCATCAATTGACAGGCGCTGTGCATGCGGCGGCGACAGTTTATGAGGGTCAATTGTATCTTTTTGAAGATGTTGGACGTCATAATGCTCTTGATAAACTGATTGGCTGGCAACTTCGGCAAAAGGCCGACATCGATTGTGTGGTGATGACCTCGCGCTTATCTATTGAGCTGGTACAAAAATCTATCCGTATGCGCCTGCCTTGGTTAGTAGGTATGTCAGCGCCAACCAGTACAGCGGTGCGCGTTGCAGAGCGTTACGGATTGGGACTGGCGGGATTTTTGCGCCAGGACAGAGTAACTTACTACGCAGGCTATGATACGAGTAAATAATAACTAAAAAGGTCATAAAACGATGGCGCATGAGTTAACAGATTTATCTGAGGTTATGACTTGGCGTTATAGCGTTAAGGACTATGATACAAACAAAAAATTATCAGCGGCTGATTTTCAGAGCTTAAAAGACGTGTTACGTCTAAGCCCGTCGGCGACCAACATTCAACCTTGGCATTATGTCATCGCTGATGATAACGCGGGTAAAGAGCGCATTGCTAAAGCGACTGATGGTCATCATGAGGCTAACTCGCATAAGATAAGAGATGCCTCACACGTTATTGTCTTTTGCAGTTTGGCGCATGCAGACAATGAATATCTGCAAAAAGTGCTAGACAAAGAAGATGCCGATGACCGCTTTACTAAACCCAAACACAAAGATCAAATGGACGCTAAGCGCAAAAAGTCTATCAATAACCATCGCTACGCAACTAAAGATGAAGCACACTGGTTAGCGCAGCAAGTACACATTGCGATGGGGTCGCTACTACTTGCGGCAGCTATGCTCGGTATCGATGCAACACCGATGGAAGGAGTAGATTTTGCAGTGCTAGATGAAGAGCTGGATTTAAATACTAAAGGATTTAGCTCAATTGGCGTTGTCAGTCTAGGTTATCGAAGCGGGGATGGCTATAACGCGACTTTGCCCAAATCACGCCTTAGTGAAGCTGACATCATGAGCAAAGCTTAGTTGCTTTTGTAATAAACACGAGTAAAGACTCTTTAACCTCAAGCGCTTATGGCGCTTTTTTTGTGAGTAGTCATTTACCTAAATATTTTAGTTTGCTCAAAAGTATTACAAAGGTAAAACACAGTAAGCGTATTGATAGGTCATAATAAACTTACTAAATGTTTAGCTCACGTTTATGTCTTTACCCAAAAACAATAACCAACTGCCAGCGGGAAGCCAGCATGTCTAATTTGACGTTAACGATTAACAACCAAGAGCATCGATTCGATGACCTTGACCCTCGTACCACTCTTCTTGATTTATGTCGTCAGCACTTGCAAATAACGGGTCCCAAAAAGGGCTGCGATCACGGTCAATGCGGCGCTTGTACTATCCTCATCAATGGTGAGCGTATTAATGCTTGTTTGACTCTAGCCGTCATGCATGATGGTGATGAGATCACGACGATTGAAGGTATCGGTATGCCAGAGTCGCTGTCTGAGTTGCAACAAGCCTTTAAAGATCATGATGCGTTTCAGTGCGGCTATTGTACGCCTGGGCAGATCTGTTCTGCGACAGCGCTTATAGATGAGGTCAAACAAAACTGGCCAAGCTATGTCAGTGAAGATTTGCAAAACCCTGATGGGCAGCTTATACAAGAAATCGCTGAGCGCATGAGCGGTAATATTTGTCGCTGCTCTGCTTATCCCAATATCGTAAGCGCCATCTCACAGGTATTGCAAAACCAAGCTGGTGACTCATCGAAGAATGACACAAGCAAAAAGGCAGTCACTGGCATCTGGTCACCGCCGCCAAGTCAGACCCAGCTAGGTAAGCCAAATAATACAACGCCAAGTCGTACATCAGGAGACCGCTCATGAAACGCTTTGAATATATTCGCGCCCTTGAGCCGCAGCAAGCGGTTATGTTTGCTACTCCCAAAGACGCTTCCTTTATCGCAGGCGGCACCAATCTACTTGATTTAATGAAGCTTGAAGTTGAAACTCCAACTAAACTGGTTGATGTTACGCGTTTAGAGCTTACGCAAGTAGAAGACACAGAAGATGGTGGTTTACGTATCGGTACCCTCGTTAGTAATAGTGACTTGGCTGCGCATCCTAAAGTGATTGCTCATTATCCTGTGTTATCTCGCGCTATATTGGCAGGGGCGACCGGTCAGCTACGCAACAAAGCGACCACAGGCGGTAATTTTTTACAGCGGACGCGCTGCTATTATTTTTATCAGACTGACAGCGCCTGCAATAAGCGCAATCCAGGATCAGGTTGCCCTGCTATCAATGGCGAGAACCGCACTCTAGCGATTTTGGGCACGAGCGACTCTTGTATCGCGCAGCATCCTTCCGATATGGCAGTAGCCATGCGCTTATTAGATGCCACTATCGAGACGGTCAAAGCAGATGGCTCAACTCGCAACATTGATGTCAAAGACTTTTATTGTCTGCCAAAAGATACGCCGCATATCGAAAACGTTTTGGAGTCAGGCGAGCTGATTACTCATGTCGTTCTGCCAGCACCTATTAAAGGTATGCACACTTATGACAAAGTGCGAGATCGCGCTTCTTATGCTTTTGCACTCGTCTCTTGCGCTGCAGTCGTAGATACTGATGACGATGGAAACTTGGCGACCGTACGCTTAGCCTTTGGTGGCATCGGTACTCAGCCATGGCGCAATGAGGACGTTGAAGCCTTGTTAACTAGCACTGATGGCAATGATGACATTATCGCGCAGGCTGCGGACTTATTACTAAAAAATGCCAAAGGTAGTGGTCAAAACGACTTTAAGATACCACTTACACGTCGTCTACTCAAACAAGTCATTGGCCGTGCATTAGCAGGCGAGGGAGCATAATCATGTCATTATTAGATACCGTATTACCGTCAGAACCGACCAATAAAGAGACGATGAACGAGTCTGTTGATACCCTATTCGACAACACGGCTAGCAATGTGGTAGGCAAGCCGATCAATAGAGTTGAAGGCTCACTAAAGGTGAGTGGTCAAGCCGCTTACAGTGCAGAGATTTCAGTAGATAACCAGGTATATGGCGTCTTGGTAGGTGCCACTATTGCCAAGGGCGAAGTCGAGAACATCGATAGTGAGTCGATTGCTGATATTCCGGGTATTATTAAAGTGGTTACCGACCCCAAGCAGTTTTTGCGCAATGCCCAGCAAGGCGGTATGACCAAAGCGCCGACGCAAGGCGTCAGTGAAGTTTTTTATCACGGTCAGCCTATCGCAGTAGTCGTTGCCGAAACGTTTGAGGCGGCAAGAGAAGGGGCCAAAACGCTCAAAGTAACTTATAAAGATGAGACAGACAAGGCCGCTGTAGATTTTGAGCAAGAGCTGCCCAACGCTCATGATGTCGATGAAAAGAAGGGCTCAGACAAAAACGCTGAGCAAGGCGACCCTGAGCAAGGGCTTAGTGATTCTAAGGTCACCCTCGATCGCCTTTATCATACGCCAAGCCAAAACAGCGCCGCTATGGAGCCGCATGCGACGCTTGCGTTTTGGGAAGATGATAAGCTAACGCTGTATTCTTCAAACCAAATGATTGCTTCTTGTAAACAGCAGATTATGGATGCACTAGACTTAGATAAAGATCAGGTACATCTTATCTCCTATTATGTCGGTGGCGGCTTTGGGAGTAAGCTTGGCATTGCGCCTGAGTCTATTGCTGCTGCTATCGCTGCAAAAGAAGTTGGGCGTCCCGTACAGGTTGTAATGACGCGCCCACAAGTGATGGAGGCGACTGTTAGACGCTCAAACACGCGTCAGCGCATCGCTATTGGCTGTGATAATGAAGGCATTATTAATACCTTTATTCACGATACTATCACTAGCAATTTGCCAGGAGAGGCATTTTTTGAGCCGACGGCATTATCTACACATTACCTATATCGTGGCGAAAACCGCCGCGTCCACTACCAGATGGTAGATATGAATCAAGTGCTATCAGGCTCTATGCGTGCTCCAGGCGAAGCCGTGGGTATGATCGCGGTTGAGTGTGCTATGGATGAGCTGGCCTCACAGCTAAAGATTGATCCAATCGAGCTGCGCTGCCGCAATGAGCCCGAAGAAGATCCTAGTGAAGAGATTCCATTCTCAACTCGTCAGCTAGTCGCTTGTATGGAAAAAGGTGCAGAGCAATTTGGGTGGGATAAGCACAACCCTCAACCTGCCAGTCAACTACAAGGCGATTGGTGGATAGGGATGGGCATGTCGGCAACCTCTCGTGGTAATATGCTGCAACCTTCTCAAGCACGAGCAATCTTGCAAGTAGATGATACTAAAGAGCTTGGCGTTCGAGCCATCATCGAGACGGACATGACCGACATCGGTACGGGTTCCTATACGGTGTTTTCTCAAATTGCAGCTGAGCTGTTAGGACTGCCGATTGATCACGTTGAGATGAAGCTCGGCGATAGTGATTTGCCAGCCGCCTCTGGTTCTGGCGGTAGCTTTGGTGCTGCGAGTGCAGGTAGTGGTGTCTATTTAGCTTGCGAGCAGCTACGCGAAATGCTTGCAAAAAAAGTAGGACTTCATGCCGATACTATTCGCCTAGATAACGGTCAGATCAAAAAAGCAGGTGAGCATCAGCCTAGCAAGGCAGAAGCCGCTATTGGAGCAAGTAGAGAAAAAGTAGCAGACTTTGTCGATGAAAACTTGGTGGAAAAAGGAGTAGTCGATAAAAGCGTGGTAGATAAAGTATCAGGCTTGGTAAATAAAGCTGCAGACTTGGCAGATAAAGTGTCGGCAAAGACAGGTATATCGTTGCCTGAATTAAAACCTGCAAATGAGCAATACGACTTTAGCAAAGCGCAATCGTACGCCTTAGCTGATATCATCGCTGAATATGAGGAGCGAGAAATCAGTGCTAAAGGTCAGATCAAACCAGGCAAAAACGGTAAAAACTACCGTCAAGCCTCTTTCGGTGCCAATTTCGCTGAAGTTGCCGTGCATAGATTTACCGGTGAGATTCGAGTTAAGCGCATGACTGGAGTATATGCTGCTGGACGTATTCTTAATCACAAAACGGCGACCTCGCAGTGCTATGGCGGTATGATATTTGGTATTGGTTCTGCTTTAATGGAAGAAGTTATCCATGATAAACGCGACGGCCGACTGTGCAATCATGACTTGGCGGAGTACCATGTTCCTGTCAATCTAGATGTACCGCAACTGGATGTTATTCTTTTAGAAGAGGACGACCCATACACCAACCCTATGCATATTAAGGGTATTGGTGAGACGGCAATCTCTGGATCAGCGGCAGCGGTTGCAAATGCGATTTATAATGCTGTTGGCGTGCGTGTATATGACTTTCCGATTACTCTAGATAAGCTTTTAGCAGATATGCCTGAGTAACCTCAAGTCCGAACTCGTCTTTGACCATCCTTTAAAACCTGCTCATTATTATCTTTAATATTAAGCAGGTTTTATTTGTTTTTTAAAAGAATGAATTAAACTATGAACCAAATCGCTGATATCCTCAAATTAGCAAGTGTTGCTCAAAGTCAAAATGTTGATGCTGTACTGGCAACGGTCGTACGCACCGAAGGCTCAGCGTATCGCCGTGCGGGCGCGATGATGCTTATTTGCGAGGATGGACGCTCTATTGGCATGATTAGTGGTGGCTGCCTTGAGCCGCATATTATCAAACGCGCCTTTTGGCTTACTCGCAATGGCGCAAGCGTACAAGTCTATCAAACGGGCGATGATATTGAATATACGCAAAGCGGTGAAGCCCACGCTCGTATTAATAAAACTGTAGCTAGTGAAACGATAGCGCCAGATGATTCTGTAGAAGCAGATTTAGATGACGACTATGATCTTGATTTAGATGAGCTAAATTTTGGCTTAGGGTGCAACGGACGGGTGCATGTGCTGTTTGAGCGCTTAAGGACAGCGACGGCGCTATTAGACATCATCAGGCAAGTTCGACATACCCAGCAGCCCGTTACGATAGCGACGTTGATTCGTACTGATAATGCTTCTGAGAGTCAGATGCAAATCGGTATGCGCCTTCATTTGGATGACGATACTCAGCCAAAGATAGCATCAGATCTTTTTATAAATGCTCACGATAGCTTTGAGCAAACTGATTTAAGCCTAATTAATAGTACTGCCAAAAAATTAGCTCAGCACAAACTAGGTAATAACCATACTAAATACCTGATTATAAAAAGTGAAGATAATAAACAGCCAACCACAGAGTGGCTCATGCAACGATTAGAGCCGCAAGTCCGTCTATTGATATGCGGCGCAGGCAATGATGTGATGCCACTGGTCACCATGGCAAAGTTGCAAGACTGGCATGTCACCGTCGTAGATAGTCGCGCGCAATATGCTACGCGGATACGTTTCCCGCAGGCAGATGAAGTGCTGCCGCTAGCGTTAGACGATACTGATACCTTGCTCAAACTCAGCGAAAACGCTGCCGTCGCTCTAATGTCGCATAGCCTTAGTCAAGACCGTGCTCGCCTTGCTGCATTATTGACAGGTGTCAACCATAAATATCTGGGACAATTGGGCCCGCGCTATCGTACCGAGCGTCTAATTGATGAGATTAAAGCTACTAAATCTGATGCTAGTGTTTTAAATGAGGGTATCGATAAGCTGCATTATCCTATTGGCTATAAGCTGGGTGGCGATGGGCCCGAAGCTTTAGCACTGGGTATCATGGCGCAGATTAACGCAGTTATGCATAATCAAGCACCGCCAGCTCAACATATAGATTTAGCAAATAACGATATAGCTATGATGAGCCACGCATGATGATGCAAAACCATGCCGTTATTATTTTGGCAAGTGGTCTCAGTCAGCGTTTAGGTCAAACAAAACAGCTACTTAAAAAAGAGGGCGAACCCTTAATCTGCTATATGACTCAGCTGGCCTTAGCGACTCAGCCGCAAGTTATTGTGATGGTTACCCCTCAAGGCAATCTGTCAATAGATACTGCTATTAAAGGTATGATCGATCAGCAGGATAATGTGCATAGGATTACAAACCCAACACCTGATATAGGTATGGCGCATAGTTTGTACTTAGGTGTTGAGGCGTTAAATCATTTAGACAGCAATGATAGTTTATCAATCAATAGAGTATTGATTATGGGTATTGATCAAATCTTACTCGATAAAGAGCATTTGCAAGCCTTGCTGGTAGCATCGCAAAGAGTAGTTGGTAGCAGATACAGCAGTTTAAATAACTGGAGCGATGAGCAAACTTCAGATAGAACAGTGGCTCATAATACCGTCAAAAAAGATATCGTTGGACTGCCGTTAGTCATTGATTATGAGCTACTAAATCAATGGCAGGCACTACTAACAGGGGATAAAGGCCTACGTCACTTAATCAGAGGTCTACCAGCTGACCAAATTAGCAGCGTTATTAATCCTCAACTTAGCTATGATATTGACACCCCTTACCAACTCGCTCATGCTAGAGCGCAAAGATGGCTTGATATAGTCGAATCCAAATAAATTAGATAGGTAGCTACCAAGTTGCTTGATAAAAATTTGTTTTTCGCAGCCTTTGTCGGCGTAGGCACAGCACGCAAGAAAAGCAAATTTTCATCTCGCTGTATCGTTTTTATATTGAATTAACTATAGTTAGTACAAAGTAATTTTTATAGCGCAGTTTTTAATGTTTAATACAATAAGTTCAATACTATAAGTTTAGTACTATAAATAAAAAAGAGTATTTTTATGATTACCATGGAAGCCTTGCAATCAGCGATAAAACAGCGCGTAGAGGATTATAATAATAACGATTTTTCTCTAAAGCAGAGAGCTATTAAAACGTGCGCTTTGCAAGACAGCCGCAATCAGATACTAGCGCAAGATATTGCCTCAAACTTTGATGTACCCAGACAAAATGTATCGGCGATGGATGGTTATGCTATCGCTCAAGGCAGCACACTATCGGCAGATAGTTCTATCGAGATCATCGGTGAGTCACAAGCGGGCAGCGCTTTTACTGGCGAATTAGCAGCAGGGCAAGGTGTGCGTATTTTTACAGGGGCGGTGGTGCCTGATAGCTGTGATACTGTCATCATGCAAGAGAACACCAACTTTGCAGAAATAAAAGACACGCTTGATAAATCAAAGCCTTACGCCATTACGCTCACGCAAACGGCTCACATCGATAGCAATATTCGCAAGCAAGGCGAAGAAATAGAGCAAGGTGAAGCGGTCTTAAAAGTCGGTAAGCGCCTTAACCCTACGGATATCAGCCTACTTGCCAATTTAGGTGTGAGCCAAGTTAATGTCTTTGAGCCGCTTATCGTAGGGGTGCTCGCGACAGGGGACGAGCTCGTTGCTGTTGGTGATGAGCTGACAAGTCTTGCGCAAATATATAACTCCAACACCCCAACACTAAAGACTTTGCTGGCGGATTTGCCGATTAGCGTCCGCGATTATGGCATTATCCCTGATAATTTGGATAAGACCACAGCTGCTATCAATGAGGCTATGCAAGACTGTGATGTGCTAATCTCTACCGCTGGCGTGTCAGTGGGCGATTATGATTTTTTGACCACAGTGATTGAGCAATTGGGTCAGATTAACCACTATAAAGTGGCGATGAAGCCTGGTAAGCCCTTTGTGTTTGGTGAATTAAACAAAGATTTAGATAAGCCTGTATTGTACTTTGGCTTGCCAGGTAACCCATTATCTACAGTCGTAGGCGCGCTACAATTTGTGATTCCAGCGTTGTGGCAACTATCAGGCGCTAGCGTATCTGAGCAACTGATGCAAATAAATGTCAAAGCCACACTGATAAATGACATCAAAAAATCCGTCGGTCGCAAGGACTTCCAGCGCGGTGTATTGTCGCAAAGCGCGGCAGGCGAGTATGAAGTTGAGTGTTTCTCAAAACAGCAATCACATAGAATCAAACAGCTTAGTCTTGCCAACTGTTTTGTCGTGTTGGACAAAGACAGCGGCGATGTCGCAGCAAATAGTGAGGTGATGGTGCAGCCTTTTCCTTGGCTACAAAATTAATTATTCATCGAATAGTTGATTATGTGTTTGCCAATTCACTTAAAGATCACTACAAGAAAAGTTGCGGGTAAACGGTACAATAGGGTGATAGACGATAAGCGCAAGTAGCGTTTACAACTAGCAATACCGATGGTAGTAAATTATGAATGACGATACTCTTAACCTAAGCAGTGCTCAACTGTATTCGCCAGCCACGTCCGCTATAGCTGATAGCTTTGAGGCGTCGTCTTTCGCTGCGCCTGCCAGTTCTGCAGAGCATTTAGACACTAAGCCTTTAACGGACGGCTTTGCCCGTCGTTTGACTTACTTGCGGCTATCTATTACCGACTTTTGCAATTTTCGCTGTGAGTATTGCCTGCCCAATGGCTACCAAGGCAAGCGCCCTGATGACGAGCTTAGTATTCCTGAGATTGCTACGCTTATTCACGGTTTTGCTCAAGTTGGCACCAAAAAGGTCAGAATCACAGGCGGTGAACCCTCCATTCGCCGTGACGTGGTCGAGATTATCCAAACCATTAAACAGACACCGGGCATAGAAACCGTTGCCATGACCAGTAACGGTTATAAGCTGGGTAAACATCTACCTAGTTGGCAAGCGGCTGGTCTTGATCAGCTTAATATCAGCATGGACAGCTTTGACGCCGCTACCTTTCATAAGATGACAGGCTTTAATACTTTGCCGCAGCTGCTCGCTGATATGGATACCTTGCTTACGACCACAGATATCAAACTTAAGATTAACGGTGTGTTAATGGCAGAAACCGCCTTTGAAAATCTGATAACCGCTATCGACTATGTCAAAGATAGACCCGTTACTTATCGCTTCATAGAATTTATGCAAACCAGTGATAACAGTGATCTGTTTTTTGCCCAGCATGCCCATTCCGATACCATCATCGATTACCTATTAGAGCACGGCTGGCAACCTCACGAGCGCGGTAGTAGCGATGGTCCAGCGGTTGAGTATAGTCATCCAGATTATCTAGGTCGCATCGGTATGATTGCCCCTTATGCGGCGCACTTTTGTGATACTTGCAATCGTTTGCGAGTCAGCAGCAAAGGCAAAGTGCATCTGTGCTTGTTTGACCAAGGCAACTACGATATTCGCCAACACTTACAAAGCAACGATGTACGAGGGTTGGTCGATACGTTACATAGCTTTATGCCGATCAAACCTGAGCATCATCATTTGCATGAGTCCAATAGCGGCATCATGCATAATCTATCGATTATCGGTGGTTAGGTTAGGGCGTGTTTGAGCATTCACAAGAAGGCACTGCTGATAGCTAAAATATTTCTAGTCTAAGTGAAAATTGCAGGTAATGCAGACGCCTTGGCTAGATTTTTACAACGACTAGGGCGATTTTAGCATCAGCCTTGCAGGACAGGACTATTTTTTGCCACTTTATTGATAAAAATAGACCCTTAGAGTAACTAAGCTTGCTATTTTTATCTGCAAATTGCCTAAAAAGTAGTCTCTGTCAGTGCCACGGTCGAATGCTCAAACACGCCCTAGTCGCCACTTTTTGAATAATTAAAGTCTGTATTTTATTAGGAACTTTTATGAGTAAGCCTGCTGCTAATTTTATACCCCTTAACCTTGCTATTTTGACCGTTTCTGACAGTCGTACGCTGGCAGAAGATACCTCGGGTCAGTATTTAGTAGATAGCTTAACCGAGGCAGGTCATCATTTGGCTGATCGCAAACTTATCACCGATGATATCTATCAGATACGAGCAGTCATTAGTGGCTGGATTGCCGATCCAAACGTGCATGCGGTGATTACCACGGGCGGTACTGGGTTTTTTATCAGAGATAGCATGCCAGAGGCGGTAAGCGTGTTGTTTGATAAGTCAATCGATGGCTTTGGCGAGATGTTCCGTCTGATCTCAAAAGAGGAGATTGGCATGTCAACGGTACAGTCGCGCGCCGTTGCAGGCATGGCAAATCATACCGGTATTTTTTGTTTGCCAGGCTCATCGGGCGCGTGCCGTACAGGCTGGGAGAGTATCTTAAAAGGGCAGCTCGATAGCCGTACGCGTCCGTGCAACTTTGTACCGCACTTTATGTCACAAAACCCGACTCATAATTAACATGACTGACGTTATAAAAGACTTGGCTCATTTGGCAGGCGTGGTCATTTTAGCAGGCGGTGCATCCACACGTATGGGCACAGCAAAAGCCCAGCTTATACTGCCCCTAGGTGAGCGCTTGCTAGATTATCACGTCAGACATGCGCTTGACTTGGTCAGAGCTAATGTTGTCCATGGTAAAAAGCTACCTATTATGATTGCCGATAATGGTCGCGGGTTTGACGTTGATTCAGCTTTAAAGAACAGCCACCCGCAAGACACCATCATACATATTGCTGATTATGCTAGCGTTGATGCCGATGCCGATGCTAATGCTAATGCTAATGCTAATGATAAAAATAGTAATGATAAGATCAAGACGGGTGGGGCATTGGTCGCTATCGAGTCCGCTTTGCAGACTTTGACTCATTTAAAGCAAGCCACCCAGTTGCACTATAATCCATCATCATGGTTATTGGTTATCAGCTGCGACAGCTTGATACCAGCCACAGACTTATGGCAGAAGTTGCAGCTTGCAGCGACTCAAATAACTAAAAGTCAGTCAACTGATAAAAAAGTGATTTGCTTGACCGATGATAGCCATTTATATCCGCTGTTAGGACTTTATCAATTAAGCCTTGAGCCTGATCTAAAAGCTTACATCGATAGCGGCGCGCGCCGAGTTATGCCCTTTATTAAACCTAATGTACAAGCGGTATCCTTTACAAATGACTGGCAGCATTTAACCAATTTTAATACGCCTAAAGACTTTGAGCGGGCTTGCCACTCGTTAAGCACTCTATCTATGTCAGACTATAAATATCAGAGAAATCCTCTATGAACAGTGACGTCCAAACAGACAATCAAAATACTGCGATCCAATCTGGACTATCGCATTTAGATAGCGACGGTGATATTACCATGGTCGATGTTAGTGGCAAGAGTACCACTACGCGAGAGGCTCATGCGGCTGGACAAGTGCGATTTCCTAGCGAGATTTATCAGCAGATCAAAGCCGCTGATGGCATGACCAAAAAAGGCAGTATCACTCAAACGGCGCATATTGCAGGCATTATGGCTGCTAAGCGCACTCATGATTTGATTCCACTATGTCACCCATTACCACTCGATAAAATAGGCTTGAGCTTTGACTATGATGATCGTTTAAACAGTATCATCGTTAGTGCTACGGTCAAAGTCACGCATAAGACGGGCGTTGAGATGGAAGCCTTAACTGCTGTGAGCATTGCTTGCTTGACCATTTATGACATGACTAAAGCCATATCACATGATATCGTCATTGATAATGTGCGCTTGATAACCAAAACGGGCGGCAAATCAGATTATAGTCATGCTTAGGTTTCACAAGAGCAAAATGCTGGGCTAAAGTCACAGCCTACGCTACCATATTGAAATGGTTGAGAGTGGGATATTTGAAGGACTTTCCTAGCTTTGAGGTGCTTAGAAAGCACCCTACGACAGAATAGTTTGACAAGAACGGAGAATATAATGAGCGCTATTAAAGAGACTGAACGAGCAACCAGAGCAGCAACCCAAGTTGGTGCTGTAATAACTATCAAAGTCCTCTACTTTGCCAGTTTAGCTGACGCCGCCAATTGCCAACAAGAGACCGTCAAGGTTGAGCCGTCGACCTCACTAAGCGAGCTTTATGATAACTTGAGTCAAAAGCATGGCTTTAGTCATTCACAAGAAGAGCTGCGCGTGGCGGTGAATGATTACTTCGCTAAATGGTCAGACCCGATTAATGATGGTGATAGCGTGGTATTTATCACCCCAGTCGCTGGCGGCTAGGCAAGGGGTTCGAGATAATCAGCAGAAACAACAAGTAGAGATAACCTATGACAGACAACGTCCACAGCCACTCCATGACCATTAAGCGTAGCGTTGATGAGGTCTATGCTATTGCCCAGCGCGATGGCTTTGCATTATTAGATATCGCCATTGACGAAAACCGACTTAAAAATACCTTGGATGATGATCGCTGCGGCGCCTTTGCCTGCTTTGAAGGTCGCGTGCGCAATCATAACAACGCTAGCAGCGTTGAGCGCTTAACCTACTACGGTTATGAAGACTTAGCGCTGAATCAAGGTCGCGCCATTATCGAGGAGGCCAAAAAACGTTTTGAGATCACTCATGCTATTGCCATCCACCGTATCGGCGCATTAGAGATTGGCGATGTCGCGGTATGGGTTGGGGTGGTTTCTGCGCATCGTTATCCTGCATTCGATGCTTGCCGCTGGATACTCGATACTATTAAGGCTGATATTCCCGTTTGGAAGCAAGAGTATTACGAGGACGCGCCCTCTAAGTGGCTTAGCAACAATGGTTAGGGTCACAGCGCTTTTGTGCGCAAGTGCCTGTTTACTATTAACTGCTTGCACACGCGAGAGTGCTTCAGATACCGCCTCTGCCAACCATGAGTCGGAGCAGTTGCAGACGCTACGTATTGCAGCGGCTGCCAATCTGTCTGATGTCCTGCCCGATATTATTGATGGCTATCAGTCAACGAACGAGTTGTCCAAGACAAGTATAGAAGTCACGTATGCCTCCTCTGGCAAACTATATGCGCAGATAATAGTAGGCGCGCCCTACGATATATTCTTATCGGCCAATCAAGAATTCCCTGCTAAGCTTGCTAACAATAGCGCACAAAACAAACAAGCTCATCACCCTTTTACCTATACGCAAGGTCAGCTAGCACTATATAGCGTCACCAAACCTTTGGATGAATTCAATCCAAAAGCGCTGACTGATATATTAATAAGCGACAGCAGTAGCAAGATCGCTATTGCTAGTCCTGAGCTTGCCCCTTATGGCGCGTCGGCTAAATCCTACTTGCAGGCGCAAAATTTATATAACCCTTTAGTGCAGCAAAAGCGATTAATACAAGCAGAAAATATCGGGCAGGCGTTCCAATATGCCCATACAGGCAGTGTCGTTTATGGCTTTGTCGCGCAATCTCAAATTATTGCTATTGATGCTAAACCTGAGCAGTTTGTTACCTTAGCGCATGAGTCTTATCCAGCTATTTTACAAGATGGTATTATCATCAGCGATAAACCTGCTACTATAGATTTTACGAACTATTTGCGCTCAGCCGCAGGGCAGCGGTACTTCTCGCAAGCCGGATATCTTGCGGTTCGATAGTAATCTCTTAAATATAATAAACCTTATACCATTAGTAATGAGCCATGAGAAATGACATCATGATAGATCCATCGCTTATGTCAGACATGCTCAGTCCCTTCTTAGTCAGCCTCAAACTTGCTACGGTTACTACGATATGTCTACTGCTTTTTGCTACGCCTGTGGCCTACTGGCTAGCCAAACCCAGTCGCGGACCTAATATTGCGCGGATAAAGGTAATACTGATGGGCGTTATCGCTATGCCGCTGGTCTTACCGCCCACTGTGATTGGATTTTATTTACTACTTTTGCTAAGTCCTAGCGCTGGTATCGGTCACTATCTTTTGGAGCATAATATCAGCCCGCTGATCTTTACCTTTGAAGGTCTGGTAATTGGCTCTATTATTTATTCCCTGCCGTTTTATATTCAGCCCGTTTACGCACAGTTTTTACGCATTCCAAAAAGCGTAATGGAGATGGCGCAATTACTCGAGCCAAGTCGCCTAAGGCGTCTTATGACAGTGGCGCTCCCGCAAGCCAAGGTCGGTATTATTTTGGGTAGTTTAATTAGCTTTGCCCATACGATTGGCGAGTTTGGCGTGGTACTTATGATAGGCGGCAGTATCGCAGGCGAGACCAAGGTGGTATCTATCGCTATATACGAGCAAGTCGAAGCGCTCAATTATGACGCCGCGCATATGATGTCAGGCGTCCTGATTATTATGGGAATGGTCATGGTCGCGCTCATTGCGAGTGTGAGCCGTATCAATCAGCGAGGTAGATAAGACGTAATAGATGGTCGTAGATACAAAACGTATGAACGACTACAAGCAGTTAAGTCAAAGAGACAAAATATGATTATAGTGTACGGCATAAAAGAAAATCTTAATCCTATCAAAGCCCAATTATCAGAGGTCATTCATGGTTGCATGATGTCCGTCCTTGGGCTGCCAGAGGACAAGCGCGCGCAGCGTTTTATCCCTATGGACGCTGAGGACTTTTACTATCCGAGCGACCGCTCAGCCGCTTACACGGTTATTGAAATTAACATGATGGCAGGGCGTACGATTGCTACGCAAAAGGCGCTGATTAAAGCGTTATTTAAGCAGATTGAGTTAGAGCTTGGAATAGCACCGATAGATATCGAGATCACGATAAAAGAGCAGCCCGCGCACTGCTGGGGATTTCGCGGTATCACAGGTGACGAGGCGCGCGATTTGAGTTATAAAATTACCGTGTGATCTTTATAGGTCAATGGCATGACAGCTAAGACTCTCGCAAAAACGTCAAAATATGTCCTTTAAAAGGTAATTCTAAATAAGTGGTCTCTATCGGTTTGACGTGTTGACTACTAAAACCTGACGCGATCATTTTAGCCGTGAGTTTGTTCTTACGACCGCGCCCAGGATCAACAACGATGACTTCGCATTTGGGTTTAGAATGACGGTTGATAAAACCTGCTAGTATATCGATATGCTGATCTTCATAAAGCAAATCACTACCGATAATCATATCAAACTGACCAAGATGACTATTATCCCCAGCCCAGTCTAAGCGCTCAAAATGAATGGCTTTGCTATTATTGAGCAGCGTATTGCGATCAAGAAAATACTCAACCGCCGGATGATAGTCAGTCGCTGTGATATCAGCATGACGATGATTGAGCAGCAGACTTGATAACGCCATGCCGCAGCCAATCTCCAAAATACGCTTGCCTACGATATTATAATCAAGCATATGGTTGGCAAGTACCAAGCTTGAGGGCCATATCACTCCGAACATCGGCCAAGACGCCGAGCAAATGCCCAAATCAAGCGCCTCATCGTTAGGATCACTAAACTCTTGATTGTCACGTAAGGTGCAAATATGGATATCAGTACTACCGATCTCTATGGTTTGATAACGCACACGCACAGGAGTCGTTGAGGTCATAAACCCTCCAAAAACAGAAGCAAAAGTGCAGAGTCTGGCAAAGGTGCCACTATAAAGGGAGTGTATTGTCAGAACGAAAGCTGACATATAAAAAGATGTGTTTTAAAAGGACTGTATAGGTAGTAAAGGTTTAAGGGATACAAGTATAAGGGATTAGTGCGACACATAGTGTTACTTCTCAGGGTAGTAATGCTACGCAATCACTTGTGATATCTGACATAGCGAATGTAAATTTGCCTATAGATTCCAGTTATGATGATATTTACTAGACTTATACTGGCAAAAAATGATATATACATATGTTGTTAGTTGGCATTTGTTCTAAGCTTAAAAAGTATAACGACTTCAATCCTGTAGTTAGTCGTTAATACGCTGATCAGTCAGAACACCTCTGCTTATAAGCAAAATTGCGCTAATAAATATCATAATCTCTACCATTAAGGATCTTATATGAGTATCTCTCAGGCTATCGAAAAAGTCGAAGCACGCTACGCCCATCAACCTGAATTTGTACAAGCGGTAAAAGAAGTTGCTCTGACTATCGCGCCTTTATACGACGCTCATCCTGAGTATAAAAAAAATAAAATATTTGAGCGCTTAGTTGAGCCTGATCGCATTATTGCTTTTCGTATCAACTGGGAAAACGACAAAGGCGAGGTGCAAGTCAATCGCGGCTGGCGAGTACAGTTCAGTAACGCTCTAGGCCCGTACAAAGGCGGCGTAAGGTTTCACCCTTCGGTCAATCAATCAATCCTAAAGTTTTTGGGTTTTGAGCAGATATTCAAAAATGCATTGACCAGTCTGCCTATGGGCGGTGGTAAAGGCGGTTCTGACTTTGATCCTAAGGGTAAAACGGATAACGATATTCGCCGTTTTTGCTATGCTTTTATGCGCGAATTACATCACTACGTCGGTAAAGACGTTGACGTACCGGCGGGCGATATCGGCGTAGGTAGCCGCGAAGTCAGCTACATGTTTGCTATGTACAAAAACTTGACTCATGAGCATGGCGGCGTGTTGACGGGTAAAGGCGTGGGTTTTGGTGGCAGTCTTGTGCGTACAGAGGCTACAGGGTATGGCGCGGTTTACTTTTTAGAGAACATGATGGCTGCCCAGAACGACAATATAAAAGGTAAAAAGGTGCTGATATCAGGGGCAGGCAACGTATCCTTACACGCGGCTGAAAAAGTCTTTATGCTCGGCGGTGTACCGATTACCGTTTCTGATTCAAAAGGAACCTTATATGACGAAGCAGGCCTTGATCAACAAAAAATCGATTGGCTCAAAAAGCAAAAAGATCAAAACAAGCCACTAGCGGACTATGTTGATGTCTATGGCGGCGAGTGGTTTGCCGAGCAAAAGCCTTGGCAGTTTAAAGGGGACATCGCTATACCGTCGGCCACACAAAACGAAGTCAACGAAGACGACGCCAAACTGCTGGTTGAGAACGGCATAAAATACGTCGTTGAAGGCGCAAACATGCCTCTAACGGCTAAAGCGGTCGATTATATCTGTCTGCATCGTGTGCATTTTGCACCAGGTAAAGCGGCAAATGCGGGCGGGGTAGCGGTCTCTGCGCTTGAGATGTCACAAAACTCAGTACGTCAGTACAAAAGCTTTGATCAAATTGATGAGCGCTTAAAGCTTATTATGAAAAACATCCATGATAGTGCCGCTGACGCGTCACAAAAATACAACCAGACTGAAGATGGTTATATTGATTATGTGGCAGGGGCTAATATCGTCGGTTTTAAACGCGTTGCTGATGCCTTATGTGCTTATGGCATCTTAAACTAAGTAAGATACACCCCACTCAAAACTACACGAGCGTCTACCTATATAGGTAGGCGTTTTTTTTGTTTAAGATTATTTTGATAGCTTATTTTGATACTTGGTCACAAGACGCTTGCTAAAGTTTTTTAGAGCGCAAGTACCTAATTTAAAACTACTTTTACACTTCTTACCCAGCGTTACATTTATTCGAAATTATAGACATACCCTCTATAATTATCTAAAGACATTGAAGTTATTATTGATTTACTTTCAACTTTAACGACATTTTTAGATATCTAAAAGGTATCGAACGGGCGGCTAGGGATATAATAAGATGATAAGCAAGGAGTTTGATAACAATCAAAGCATGCTCAAGGTACTAAGTGAATTTGTCATAGATAGTACTGACAATCAGCCTATTTTCAAAAAATCAAATGGCTTTATGGATGTCAATACAGAGCTGTATGATACCAGCGCAAAAGACAATAGAGCCTCATCTAATAATTATACCTCGCAAACTGATGCTACTATATCTCTTAGTTTTCAGCTTATTATCCGCGCTGAACCTACCGCTTTAGTCCTTGCTACTATCCGCTCACTTATTGCTATCAAACACTCCAATGATGAGATTATCATCATCGACAATAACCACACGCAAACGGAGCTATACGAGCCTTTATCTCACTATTGCGACGCGCTTGATGACGCGTTAAACGTCCACTTTTATCATATCGACGCCGTAGAGGGTTTTAAAGCGGGCGCACTCAATCTAGCACTAGGTCTTATGGATCCTAAGTGTAGCCACATTGTAGTTGTAGATAGTGATTATCAAGCATTGCCTAAGGCAAGAGACGCGATTGTCACGGCTATTGCCGCCCATCCTGATCATGCACTATTACAGTTTCCGCAGTTCTATCGAGACGCAGGACGTGCTGATATTCATAGCGAGCTTAACCATTACTTTAACTATCATCTGTATAGAGCGTTCAATCGTACGCGAGCTTTATCAACAGGAACTTATGCGGTCATCCGTCGCCGCGCTCTGTTAGATATGGGTGGCTGGTCAGGTGCGTCAATCACCGAGGACGCGCAGATGGGTGTTCTGATGCACCGCACAGGCTTACGTAGTCGTTTTATTCCTAACGTTATTGCAACGGGTTTATTACCCAATACGTTTTGCGACTTGATCGGGCAACGTCAGCGCTGGATTTATGGTAATGCACAAGTACTCAATACTTACTTTACCGCGCCTACCTTACAAAAGCCTACCCACGAGCGCTTGAGCTACTTACGAGCTCATTTATCGCAGCTGAGCGCTTGGATCAATTTTACGGGTGTTTTTATACTACTGCATATCTGTACGCTGCTAGTGATTTCAGCGTTATTACTAACAAACATAAGCGCAAACATAGCTGCACTACTGACGCCGCTGTATGTCGTGTATGCCGCTTATGGCGTTTTTTTGCTAAGACGCCTATGGGCTTATCTACAAGACTCATCTCCATTAAATAAACAGGTGAATAAGCACTATGCGCCAACACTGAGTAAAAAGTTGCGAGCTTGGGCGCTACATTTAAATTTTTGGGAAATTGGTGCACTGTCTTGGCTTCCTGTGCTTTGGGGACGGGATAAACCTTTTGTTTGTACGCCCAAACAAGATATCGCTCGTACTAAGCAAACGGTACTAGGCGATAATATAAGAGCGCTACCAAAGCTGATCATCATGCTAAATATCGTCACGCTAGCCCTAGTATCGCCATTGTCAGTCTTGTACTCGCCCGTGTTATTTGTCAGTGCACTAATCATTATAGCGATTAAGCTGTGGTCAGCTAAAGTCGCTTTTGACAATTATGCTTATAGTGATGTCAGCAAACCTTTAACGATGAGCAGCACTGTACCTGCTAAAGCATCAAGCCATGTAAATAACTCCATTTCTGCTACGTTTAATAGTAAGAAACTACAGGATTCTTAACGCTACAACCCACCCTTTTATAGTGATAGATTGACGGACATCCCATGCGCACGATTACTGACGATATAAGCGTTACCACAGGCAAGCCATATTCCCCAACTTATACTCATGACATAGCAAATGGGTCATCAAAACCACTGCGTATCGCTATTATCGCGCATTCTTTATATCCCATCGCGCAGCCGTACGCGGGCGGTCTTGAGATGATTACCGAGCTTATCTGTAATGAGTTGGTCGCTCAAGGACATGACGTGTTGCTCTATGCGCACGCTGATAGTCAAACCGATGCGACGCTAGTGTCCTTTATGACGCGTACGCAGTTTGAGGCACTGGTCTATGATAACGAACATGACTCGGTCGGTATGAGCCGTGAGGAGCTATATCAGTATCTGGTCTATCAGCACGCTATGCGCGATATCATCAGCCGTGATGAACAAGGAGAGATCGATGTGGTGCACAATCACAGCTTACATCACATACCGATGATGATAGGTCAGGCGTTTGGTGCACGTTTTTTTACTACCTTTCATACACCGATTTTCCCGCAACTGCGTTTGGCACTATTGACCCTACGCCATGGCACGCACACCCAGTTCACCGCAATCAGCGCTCATCAGCAGCAGCTATTTGCTGAGTTTGTACCCTCGCACGTGGTCTATAACGGTATCGATGTACAGTCATTTGCAGCCAATACAGACCCAATAAAAGATGAGGTGTACTTTTGGTACGGGCGTATCTGTATTGAAAAAGGTACGCATCTAGCAATGGAGTACTGTAAAGCGGCTGGCAAGCGCCTGATCATTGCAGGGCCTAAGAGTAACGAAGAGTATTTTGATAAGTACGTTGCGCCGCTACTAGAAGAGGATAGAGATGACGGCACGCCAGCATTATTTAATTACGTCGGTCATTTGAGTAAAGCGCAAATCAATGAGCGTTTAAGTCACGTCACCGCCATGCTGTTTACTAGCACTTGGGATGAGCCTTATGGTTTGACCCTAGCTGAGAGTTTGGCTTGCGGCACGCCTGTCATTGGCTTTGATGTTGGTGCAAGTAGCGAGATTGTCACAGCTGATACTGGCATTATCGTACCTAAAAAGGATAAACACGCTTTTATTCAGGCTTTTGATGATATTCAAGATATTTCTCGCGCGGCATGTCGCCTACGTGCTGAGCAGTTCTGTTCGGTTGCAGCAATGGTCGATGGCTATCTAAGTTTATACGAGCACGCTGTAGAGAATATCAATATGAATGGTGCTCAGAGCCGAGCTGTATCGTTTTAGATTAGGATATCTTTTTATGCGTATTGGCTATTATGCTCACCATCATGGCTCAGGTCACAGCCGTCAAGCGGATAAGTTAGCGGCTCTACTACCTTTTGCATTGCGCTCGCAGATGACCGTATTTACCAGCTTGCCTAATGAGGGCTATCGTTTTGATGCTATAGCTGATGAGCAAATCGTACGTTTGAGCGCTGAGGATCAGCTGCCAGAGGATGTGCTACCGGGACGAGCTGGAGAGTATTGGCAGCCAAGTAGTTTGCATTATTCACCGGTAGGTAATAAAAACATTCAAACACGCAGTTGGCAGCTGCTTGACGAGATACGCAAGCGCCAGATTGATCTGATGATTATTGATGTCAGCGCCGAAGTCGCTATGCTGTGCCGCGCCGCTAGCGTGCCATATTTATATGTGAGACTAGCAGGCGAGCGTGATGATGAACCACACTTAAATGCCTTTGCTGGCGCGCTTGGGTTACTGGCGCCTTATCCAAAGACACTAGAAGCAGCAGCGACGCCAGACTGGGTACGGCAAAAAACGCTATATCTGAATTTTATGCCCAATAAGACGGATGAGCCGTTATCATTTACTGCATTTATAGATAAGCTAATGACGCTGACCTCAGATGATACGCTTTATAAGCGATTGTCCTCTGTAGATATCATCAATAAAGGGTCTGAGATGACTTTTGTAACGGTGATCAAAGGGTACGGTGGGCATGAGGCAATTGATGCTAAATTGCCAGAGCTGCGCCGCGTGTTACCAAACGCGTTGATTATATCGCTTGGACCTATCGGTGACGACATGCGCGGTTATGTTGATATCGCCGCTCACGTCGAGGATGTAACGCCTTTTATTACTTATAGTGATTGGCTAGTGATGGCCTGTGGCTTAAACGGTATTGCACAAGTCTATGATTGTGCAACGCCGCTTGTGGTATTGCCCGACGCGCGCCCGCATCGTGAACAAGAAGTGATGGCAGAGGCGCTTATTGAACAAGGACGCGCACTAAGTTGGTCGCAGTTTATCGCTCAAACGACAACGTCAGAGCATCAAGATCCGCCATCTTACTTGAATAAATTAGCAAGTACTGAGTCAATCAATAAAGACAGGGATACTGTGATAAGCACTCAAACTAACACGCCTGCGCACAGATTTATGGATAGCGTCGCTAACTATAATCTTGTCAAAACTTGGTTTGAAGACTGGCTATTGCCTCAATTTGATATAAAACCTAAACAATCTTAAAAGCATAAGAGTATAGAGAGTTATGACAATCAAAGCGCAAGACGCCGATCACAACACAATTGCTGTCACTGTACCTTTGAGTGTCATCACTACATGCTATGGGCGCAACCAGCACTTATACAACTTACTTAGTAGCTTAGCGCAGGGTAGCGCGCGCCCAAGCGAAGTCATCATCGTTAATGATGATGCCGAACCTGCACGCCTTGCAGAGCACGATCTAAACATCGTCAAAATTCCAACGACTGAGAATGGGTTGGCAAGTAATGCGTCGTTCGATATTGGTCGTAATCGTAATCTTGGCGCGGCGCGGGCCGCATATGAGGCTATGATATTCTTGGATGTCGATTGTATCGTCACGCCCACTTTTATTGCGCAGCTATATAATAAACTACAAGCACATCCCGACGCCCTGTTGATGGGTCAGCCGCGCTACTTAACGCGCCCTTTGAGGGATGATGAAGGTAGTCAGCTCCAACAAGGGAAATTATCAGCCGATTTTTTAGATAAGCTGTCGGTATTTAATCCTTATCGGGATAACTTTGATCTACAGCAAGATACGACTATCAAGCAGACGCAAGATTATGGCGCATTTTGGAGTCTTTGCTTTGCGATTATGCGCCCTCAGTTTGAGCAGATTGGTGGTTTTGATACCGATTATGTTGGTTATGGCGCTGAGGATACTGATTTTGCTTTTGTGGCGCGTACGCTGGGTATCGATTTTTATGTGACAAGTGATGTGATTTATCATCAGCAGCATAGTGTCTACCGGCCGCCGCTTAATCATTTGGACAGTATCGTTATCAATGCCAATCGCTTTTATGAGAAATGGCAGCACTGGCCGATGGGAGGCTGGCTTGGCGAGTTTGCGCAGTTGCAATTGATTGACTGGCAAGAGGCGCAAACTGCACCCATTTGTATCAAGCGCCAGCCAAGTTATGAGGAGATTACAGCGGCGCACTATCCAGATGCGCCTTATGTATAAGTCAGAATCAATCAATACTGGCGAATAATCTCGACCCCTTGCGGCGGCGCGGCAAGCTCTTGTCTCTCAAACGCCCAGTTATGACCTTCCCAAAAATGCGCAGTTTTGTCATCATTATTAAATCCCAGCATCACTATCGATATTGGCGTATCAGTATCTCGCTGCGGCTGTACCTCTAAGCACGCTGCCAACAGTAAACGATACAACAAAAACCCTGACGTTGGCCCGGACGAGTGAATGTCGGCAAAGATAGGATAGTCCTCGACGACGCTGTGCTGCTCTGATAGTACGCTACAGTGCGCTTCACTACGCAGCAGCTCATCAAGCTGACTTGGAATCTTGAGCACTCGCTTGGCAGTAATGGGATCATCGTTAGGTCTTGGGTCATCGCTTGGTGTTGGAAACTGATAGTGTGTATTACCAAACAAAACGCCAAGCGTCGCTTGCTGCGCCATATCGAGCATCGCTGTCAGATTGTTGCTGCGCGGCGGCAGACCAAAATGCAATAAGCTATCGCCATTTTGTCGAAAAAATAGAAGTTTTGGTAAATCCTTAGCGCTAGGATGATGCGCGAAAAACTGAGCATGGATAAAGTCATTAAACAAAACCAGCATATCTGTTGGCTGCAAAAGGGCTTGTAATTTGTCTTCGGTAATCGATGGATTGTTCGCCACTAAGATAATACGTTGTCGATCCAATAGCGCATCTTGTATCACAAAAGGCAAGGTTTGATAAGGAGAATAAAGAACATCTGCATAGTCATAATTGTTGTTTAGGGCTGCAGTTTGATACGTGTTTTGCATAGGTGGTGAGGGTCTCATCAAAGAAGAAGAAATTGGCTTACAACGCTGATGTATTATAGCTCTTGAGCATAAAAATAACTCGATTATATATGGACTCAGCGTGCAAATACTCATATGCCATATCTGCAAAAAAGTCATGTAAGTTATGCGTGCTAGTAGACAAGTCACGAAGGTAGATCTCAATTAAACGTTTGTAGAGACGACACCTAATCGGGCGCTAAAAATATGCCGCATAAAAATACGTAAAGTAAGGTTCATATTCTAAATAGGCATAAGCCTTGAAGCATTCAATGTTTGGGGCTGTTTTATGTATAAGGGATAATAACCAGATGTTTTTATAAAATGTTATACATATTGAAAAATACCCTTGCCGTCTTCAAATCAGTCCTCACCCGCTATAGCACGTATGTTATATTTGACAACATTGCTCATTCTTTATTCATTCCTCTTATAAGGACGCCTTATGAATCGTCGTACTCTTTTGGCCTTTGCCGCTAGCACCGTACTACTTGCCGCTTGTGGCCAATCAACCACCACTGATGCCGATACCACTACAGCAGATAGCACGGCCGGCTCCGATCTGCTGCAACGTATCAACAATGGCGGTACTATCAACGTCGGTACCGAAGGCACTTACCCGCCGTTTACTTATCACGATGAGAGCGGCGCGCTGACCGGTTACGATGTCGAAGTCACTCGCGCCGTCGCTGATAAACTGGGAGTCGATGTTGATTTTAAAGAAACTCAGTGGGATGCGATGCTGGCAGGTCTAGATTCAGAGCGCTTTGATATGGTTGCCAACCAAGTGAGTCTAACGACGCCTGAGCGCTTAGCTAAGTATGACAAGTCGCAAGCGTATAGCTGGTCAGGCGCGGTGGTCTTAGCCGCAACCGATGACAATCGCTATAGCTCATGGGAAAACTTAAAAGGGCTGCGTAGCGCGCAATCACTCAGTAGTAACTATGGCGAGCTTGCCGAGAATTACGGCGCTGAGGTGATACCTGTTGAAGGAATGGCACAAGCGATCCAACTGGTCAAGCAAGACCGCGCGGACTTTACGATGAATGATAATCTTGCGGTACTCGACTATCTCAAAAAATTCCCAGATAGTGATCTTGAGATCAAATTGGTGGCTCCCGCTAGTGAACAGACAGGTTCAGGTTTAGTACTGCTCAAAGGTGATGACGCCGTAGTCGCAAAGCTAGACGAAGCTATGGCAGCACTGGCAGCTGATGGGACGCTTACCAGACTCAGCCAAGAGTTTTTCGGTGCTGATATAAGCCAGCAAAAATAATGCTAGCGTCTATAACCTCAGTGCTCGCAGAATTGTTGGCACTCTTGCCCTTTATGGATGCGGCGCGGGCACAGATCGTTATTACCTCATTCTGGCCTATGCTCAAAGGCGGTATCTACTATTCGATACCGCTGGCGCTAATCTCCTTTGCAATCGGTATGGCTATTGCGTTGACGGTAGCACTCATTCGTATCGTGCCGCGCGCAGGCTGGGTTCACAAAATAGCTTATAGGCTCGCCCGCATCTACGTCTCTGCTATTCGCGGCACGCCGATGCTGGTACAGTTGTTTATCATCTTTTATGGTCTGCCAAGTATAGGGCTCAAACTTGATCCTTTTCCCTCGGCGATCATTGCTTTTTCACTCAATATCGGTGCTTATGCGTCAGAGACGGTGCGCGCCTCTATTTTGTCTATTCCAAAAGGGCAGTGGGAGGCAGGCTCAACGGTCGGGCTTACCTACCTGCAGACCTTTCGCCATGTGATACTACCGCAAGCGCTACGAGTGTCTGTACCGCCATTATCTAATACCTTTATTAGCCTCGTCAAAGACACCTCACTTGCCTCATTAGTACTAGTCACTGAGCTGTTTAAACAGGCGCAGATCATCACCGCGCGCAACTATGAGTTTATGCTGGTCTATACCGAAGCGGCGTTCATATATTGGGGTATTTGTCTGTTTTTAACCTTTATCCAAGGTAAGCTTGAGACGCGACTTGATCGTTACATCGCTAAGTAACGCTATGCTCAACTCGCACTCACTTCACTAGTATTTTCAATTTGTCAGCGGAAACGGTTATGATTCAAGTCAGCAATATTCACAAAGCTTTTGGCAGTAATCAAGTGCTCAAAGGCATCGATTTGACCATTCATAAAGGTCAAGTTGTGGTGATATTAGGGCCATCAGGGTCGGGAAAGACCACCTTTTTGCGTTGCCTAAATGCGCTTGAGATTCCAGACCAAGGCAGCATTAGCTTTGATGATGGTAGCTTGACAGTCGACTTTGCCACCAAGCCCAAAAAGAAAACTTTGCTCGCCTTGCAACGTAAAGCGGGTATGGTCTTTCAGTCTTATAATTTGTTCCCGCACAAAAGCGCGATTGAGAATCTCATGCTAGGGCCGACGGTAGTACAAGGACAAAGCAAGGCGCAAGCCCGTGATCAGGCTTTAGCATTACTTAAAAAGGTTGGGCTGTCAGATAAAGCCGATTTGTATCCGTTTCAATTATCTGGCGGTCAGCAGCAGCGCGTCGGTATCGCCCGTGCGCTTGCTATTGAGCCATCGTTGCTCTTGTTCGATGAGCCCACCTCAGCGCTTGATCCCGAGCTGGTACAAGATGTGCTGGGCACGATGAAACAACTGGCCTCTGAAGGCTGGACGATGGTCGTTGTGACCCATGAGATTAATTTTGCGCGCGATGTCGCCGATCATGTGGTGCTTATTGAAGACGGTCATGTGGTCGAGGAGGGCAGCGCGCAGCAGTTATTTGAGCTATCCTCGCATCCGCGTACGCAGGCGTTTTTGCAGCGTATTGCTGAATAGTTCAGTTTTGAGCTTTAAGAAAAAGCCCCAACTTTGATAGCTAGTTGGGGCTTTTTTGTTTTTTGTAAAAGGCAAGTTTAAACCATAAACCTAAATCTTTTGCCGCCTTTTTAACCAACGCGGCACGCGCGTAGTCGTTCCATTTAATACAGCGTTCATCAAAGCGGCAAGTAAAATGAGTATCACGCCTATATATTGAATCCATGATAAGGATTGGTGCAATAGTAGGGTTGCAAGGACAATCGCTGTCAACGGCTCAAAGATAGTAAACACCGAAGCGCGGGTAGCAGGTAGCTTCTCAAGCGCTTTCATGTACAGAGCAAAAGGCACAACAGTTCCTAATAGAGATAACCCCAAAACGTAGCCCCAAGTCAGCACAGGCAAGGTGAATAACTTACCATAAGTGTGATAGGTCTGCGGGAGCAATAGCAGCACGCCGGCACTGATAATGATCGAGGTAAAAAACACCAAAGGGGCAGGATGCGCGTAGTGCATCGCGCGCTTGCCGAGTACGCCGTATAGCGAATAACACACGCCTGACAACAGCCCAAGTACAATGCCCCAATTGACTTGCGCCTGATCGCCTAACATCGTTAGACCCACGCCAAATACTGCCATGAGTGCCAGTAGAGCGGACTGCCGCGTAATAGATTCACTCAAAAACAGCGCTGAAAAGAGTAAGCTAAAAACAGGCGCGGTATAGAGAAGGGCAACGGCGGGACCGGCACCGACATAGATTACAGCAAAGAAATAGCATACTGACATGCCAAGCACACCAATCAAGGACTGCACTGCCAGTCCAAGCCACTGCTTTGGGCGCAATGTGATTAGGTGTGGCCATATTTTTGGTAGCATCACCAGGATAAGAAAAGCGGCGGTAACAATGCGCAAAATGGTAATTTGCCAACCACTAAAACCTAGCTGATTCAGATAGGTCGAAAATATCCCAAGCGTACCCCAGCAGATAGCTGCGGTTATGATTTGAATCGTCCCTATCCAGGATTGCCGCGCTGACATTGGGCTATCGATGTTAGCCATATCGCTCTCTTATTGTCTTATCATCACTATTTTTATAGGTTTAAGTCGCTCAAGATTTTTAGCAGACCTAAAGTAAATGTATTAAAATAAGAAAAGACAACCCAATTAAGGGCTGTCTTTTATATCAAAATGGTCACTAGCTACTACTTAACCAGGGCGTGTTGAACATTCAACCATGGCACTGCTGATCGCTAAAATGGTTCCAGACACGGCGCAAGTCGAAGATAATGTCTAGACCTTAGCTAGACTTGCAACACAGTATGGGGTAATTTTAGCATCAGCCTGAAAGGACAGGACTCTTTTTTGCCGCTCCTTTAATAAAAATAAACGCTTAGAATGACTAAACTTACTATTTTTATCTTGCTTCTAATTTAAGAGCAGCGACTAAAAAATAGTTTCTGTCAGTGCGTATTTGTGAATGTTCAACACGCCCTAATAGTTTAACCAAGCATAAAATCAAAACTTAGCTTGTTCTGAGCTTGGCGCGTTATTATCCGTCTGCTCGTCTTCAAGCGCTATAAATATTTGCCAATCCCCAATATCAAGCTCATGGCAATTATTACCTTCGCCATTGATACGATCAACCACCAAAAAGTTAGAATCACGCCCAAGCGCTAGCAGAGGATGATGCCAGACGTTAGGGTTGTATTGTACGCCTTGATGCGACTTGGCATAAAACACCGTCAAATCATCAGCAGACTTTGGTGGCGCGCCGGCTGGTGCGACGACTACAACATAGTCTTGAGCGTTCATAGAAAAAAACGCCTGCGTGCCAAATGGATGATACTCCATCACTGATAAAGCAATAGGAACATCGCGCTTTTTGGCACAAAATATACTCATACCGACAATGCCGCCATCGAGCTGACACTCAGCGATAGCATGATGACGTGTGGCATAACCGTTATTAATCACATAGCTGTTATCAGGCGTTTGCTGCTGGGCATCATACGGCTCAATAACGGTACCAAAGGGCGCAAATTCAACCTTAGTCAAAGGTTTTGCAACGATTGTAGTACTCATAAACTCCTCTTCCCTTAGCGTTCTGGGCGAATAAATGGCATATGTCTATTGACGTCTTTATAGAGTAAGTATCTAAAGGGTCCAGGGCCACCAGCGTAACAGGACTGCGGGCAGAACGCGCGTAGCCACATAAAGTCGCCCGCCTCAACTTCGACCCATTCAGCATTTAGATGATAGACGGCTTTACCTTCTAGCACATACAGACCATGCTCCATCACGTGCGTTTCATCAAATGGAATCACGCCGCCTGGCTGAAAGGTGACGATATTGACATGCATATCATGGCGCATATCAGATTGCTCAGTGAACCTTGTCGTCTTCCAAACGCCATCAGTACCTGGCATCTCGATACCGTCAACCTCATGGTCGCTGGTCACGAACGCTTCGGGCGCGTCGATACCGTCTACATACTGATACGCTTTACGTATCCAGTGAAATTTGACATGAGCGTCGCTATTGTTTTTAAGCGTCCAGTTGCATTTAGGCGGCAAAAAAGCATAGCCACCTGCTTGCATATGATGCGTCACGCCTTCAATAGTGACCTCCATCTCACCTTCTACAACGAACAATACGGCTTCAGCTTTGTCATCAAGCTCAGGTTTATCAGAGCCGCCATTTGGGGCAACCTCGACGATGTACTGCGAAAAAGTTTCAGAAAAACCTGTTAGCGGGCGGGCAATTACCCACATACGCATGCCTTCCCAAAACGGCAAGTAACTGATGACGATGTCGGTGAGGACGCGTTTGGGAATAATCGCATAGCTTTCTGTGAAGATAGCGCGATCAGATAGGAGCTGCGTTTGCGGAGGCAAGCCACCCGTTGGGGCGTAATAGGTACTCTTTGTTGACATGATTTATAATCCTTAATGTTTTTCCGCGGTAAATGGACGTCTAAACTTGATCTACAAACTTAAAGTTACATCCAGTTCGCGGTGTTATCTTCGGTGGCAGGATGGTTCTCATACCAGTGCTTAGCAATTGCGTCGCGGCGGCAGATCCAAACGTCAGGCTTACTGGTAATATATGCTAAGAATTTCTTTAACGCGACAATACGCCCAGCACGGCCAATAATACGGCAATGTAAGCCGATAGTGAGCATTTTGGGTTCGTTCTTACCATCTTTATCTCCCTCATCATAGAGTGTATCAAAGCTGTCTTTGAGATACTGATAAAATGGCTCTGAGTTGGTAAAACCGGGACTTGAGGCAAAGCGCATATCATTGGTCTCTAAAGTATAAGGGATGACTAGGTGCGGCTTGCGCGTAATCTGATTACCTTCTTCTACTTTCACATTAAGCCAGTAAGGGAGTTCATCGGCATAAGAGTCAGAGTCATAGCTATAACCGCCTTGCTCAACCACCAGCTCACGAGTATTATGACTATCGCGCCCCGTGTACCAGCCAAGAGGCTGATACCCAAGCATGTTCTGGAATATCTCAGTCGCGCGGCGTACGTGTTCACGCTCAGTCTCACGGTACATATACTGATAAGTAATCCAGCGCAGACCGTGGCTTGCGACCTCGTGACCGTCCTCTAACACACGCTCGATGATATGCGGGGTCTTCTCAGCTGCCGCCGCGCAAGTAAAGGTCGTGATAGGCAGACCATATTCTTTAAAGGCGTCAAGTACCCGCCATACACCGACGCGGCTACCGTACTCAAAGGCTGACTCGATAGACTGGTGACGATTATTAAACGACGGCGTACCCAATATATCAGACAAAAAGCGCTCAGATTCTGCATCGCCATGAATGACGCTGTTTTCAGCGCCTTCTTCGATATTGAGTACGAACTGAACCGCAATCTTCGCCCCGCCCGGCCAGTTGGCTTTTGGTGGATTATCGCCGTAGCCTTTTAGGTCGCGAGGATAAGCGTTTTGATCGAAGTCACTGGTTATCTTCTGTGTCATTATTATTCCTTTTTAGCGTTCTCATTTATGGGGTTGCAAGTACGACTTTATTAAACACTACTTTAAATCGTATGTGGGTCTACGGCATACGGGCGCATCAATACCCAATATACAACGCCGCCCAAAGCTGCGCCTAGCAAGAAGCCATAACCCTCAAGACTAGCTAGCGTAGGTATCAGCACGGTTGCCAAGGAGAATACAGCACCGACAGCGAAGGCAATCAGGCCACGTATATTCCAGCCTTTATAGTAATAATAAGCCCCTGCTGGATCAGCTGAGAACAAATCATCCATATCGATCTGTTGGCGCTTGATTAGGTAATAATCAACGACTAAGATACCAAAGAAAGGCGCGATAACAGCACCAACAGCATTAACAAAGCCGACAATACCGATCTTGCTGATAAAGGATAACCACAAGGCGCCAACAAAAAAGGCAATCACAGCGGTGATCAGACCACCCGTACGAAAGTTAATATGCTTAGGAAATAGATTTGCTAAGTCATAAGCGGGCGGGATAAAGTTTGCCACCATGTTAATACCAACCGTCGCGGCAAAGAAGGTTAAAGCGGCAACGATAGTCAATGGTAGTGAGTCCACCCGATCAACGATATCTGAGGGATTGGTTAAGGCTTCGCCAAATAGTACTAGTGTTCCTGCAGTAATTACCAAAGCGATAAACGAGAAGAACACCATGTTGATCGGTAGTCCAAGCAGGTTACCTAGCTTCATATCGCGCTCACTACGTAAAAAGCGCGAAAAATCACCGAAGTTAATCACTACAGCGGCAAAATAGGCCACCATCGTACCGACAATCGCAGTAAAGGCTTGGAATGATGTACCCGTATAATCACTGCCGCTGGCAAATACAGAATTAATTGCTGGTATTAATTCTGAGCCTGATTGATACCAGACCACACCCATCAAAATAAGCATAACGACATAAACGAGCGGCCCCGCCCAGTTTAAGAAGTGCTTAATCGGCTCAACCCCAGCCCAAAACAGCATAATCTGAAAGACCCAAACAATGACAAAGGCCAGCCACGCGGTACCATTTAGACCCAAAAAGGTCGAATATGAGCTGCCTATCACTAAGGCTAATAAAATGGCAACTGCTGTTGAGGCAAAGTAAGTCTGCACCCCGTACCAAAAAATACCGATAATCGCCCGCAAAATAGCAGGCAAATTAGCACCGTTAATACCCATACTAGCGCGCACTAGGACGGGAAAGGGTATGCCATAGCGTACGCTGGGTTTACCCGTTAAGTTGACCATCCACATGACGATAAAACCAGAGCAGATAATCGCTGCCATCACCCACCAGCCGCTAAGACCATAACTCAAAAAAAGTGACGCGGCGAGAGTATAGCCGAACAGACTTTGGATATCGTTGGACCAGACGTTAAAGATTGCAAACCAGCCCCAGTTGCGCTCTTTAGGCTGTAGCGGTGCTAGATCTTCGTTATAAAGTCGTGAGTTTTTGCGTTCTGGATTGAACGTATCATAATCATAAAGTGCTCTGTTGGGCTGACTATTGAGCTGACTTCCTTGCTCATTTGCAATGGACATCCTTTTCTCCCTTGGTGTTAAAATCAATCGAAGCTAATATTGTTAACATTTAGCAACATAGATTGTTAACACTTTAAGGATGTCTAGGTCATAGGTCAAGATAATTATGACTTTTGTCTATCAGTATTATCTGCAAATAGACGTCACGTCTGTAAAGGTGCTATGCGGTATACTTTTATATTTCAGGTAACTTTCACACTTTATTTGCAGCAATTTTTTGTATCTTTACTTCCTTAAAATTCAACAGATTACCTTCGTTTTTTAGTCTCTATTAATGTAAATTTAATCGCTTATCTACGTACACTTCTATATTTACTGTTGCCAAAATATAAATACTTCGTTATCATTCCTCTCGTTAATTGAATGATAATAATTATCATTAACATTAGTATTAATAAATATATGAGTCAATTTTTTGGTTGCTTGGTGATAATCTCATCAATCCTGAATATGACTCATACAAATTTAAGTACCCTTTTCATAGTGAAATCAGCGAGTAAGTTATGCGTGAAGATCAGAGTTTAAGTAAAAGCCGCTCTAAGCCAAAAAATCATAGCCAATTAACCCTATTATCTATGGGCGTAGCAGCAGCGCTATGGTCACAAGCTGCGAGCGCCGCGACTGCGGACTCCCTGCCAAGTACGACGCTGCAAACGATTACGGTAACGGCGAATACTTCTGTACGAGATGAGTTGCAAGAAGAAGCGGTTTATATCGATAACTATACGCCTGCAGCGCAAGCGAGTCATTTAAGTGACTTCTTAGATGTGATACCTGGAGTTGAGGTCGGTGGTACCTCAACGGTAAACCAGCGTATCAGGGTGCGCGGGCTTGATGATACCAATCTGAAAGTGACTGTCGATGGTGCTCGTCAAGAGGGTGCTTTGTTTTATCATATGGGTGATGTCACCCTTGATCCTGACCTGCTCAAACGTGCTGAGGTAGCGGTCGGTAATAACTCAGTGACGCTAGGTAATGACGCCCTAGGCGGCGCGGTAGCGTTTGAAACTGTGGATGCAGTAGATTTGCTCAAGCCAGGTCAAAAGATCGGTGCAAAACTAAAGGCTGGCTACGGCAGTAATAATGATGAGCTGTTAACCTCAGCCACCGTCTATGGCGCGCCTACTGATAATATCGACTTACTAGCTTATTATGGCAAGCGCGATACGGATTCTGGTGAGGATGGCGATGGACGTGAGCTATTTGAGGACAGTGAAAGCGAAAATATTTTGTTAAAAGCGGGCGCTTATATCAATGATAATCACCGCGTAGGTGCAAGCTTTAGCCGTACTGAAAAAGAAGGTATTTTCCCGTTTCGCCCAGATTTTCCTAGTTTAACTGATGATTCTATACCACAAAAGGTAAACCGCGATACGTATACGATTGACTATAACTTTAACCCGCTAAATGCTTTAATTGATGTTGATACCACGATTTATCAGACCGAAACCGAAATCTCGCGAGATAATAACGCTGACGTATCGCCAGGCTATGACTGGAGAGCTCAGGTAAAAACGACAGGCGGCAAGATTGAAAACACTAGTGTAATCGATGACAGCGTTTTTGAAGGGGTTACGGGTACGCATAGACTCATCACAGGCGTGGAGCACTATAAAAAAGAATCACAGATGGCGCGTGAGGGCAGGGATACGGCGACTGATGAGGCAAAAACCACATCGCTCTACTTAGAAGATCAGTGGCAACTGGGCAAATTTAGCTTAACGCCAGGCGTGCGTTACGATCGCTATGAGTCGCCTGAATATGTCTCAGGCGGCGAGACCTATGACAATGTCGTTGGCGCATTAGCGGCCAGCTACGAGATTGCTCCAAGCACACAAGTATTTGCCAGCTACACGCAGTTATTCAACGGCCCTGATCTTGCGCAAACCATATTTAATAGTAATGGCGATAGTATCTATGTCAATGATGATCTCAAAGCAGAAGAAGGCTACAACTCTGAGATTGGGGTCGCGACCACATTGCGCGGATTGACTACCGCTAATGATGCTTTGCAACTAAGCGCCAAATACTTTCGCTCTAATATCGAAAACTTTCAGCAGTTTGTTAGAACAGGAGATCGCGCCGGTCGCTACGGTCTAAACTGTGCTACAGGTGAGCGCGGTTCGCCTGACAACTTACAAGACTGTCAAGGCATGATCAATAGCAATGAAGATTACGAGATCAAAGGTGTCGAGCTTGCAGCGAACTACAGTACTGATAACTTTGGTATGGGTCTTAGCTACGCGCGTGCACGCAGCGAGGGCGACAAAACCAGTGATAGCATTCCCTCAGTGAGTGGCGGTAGTGCTGACTCAGGTGATCGTTATATGGTGAACCTAGATTATGCACCTAATGAGGTGGTTGATTTAGGTTGGCGCAGCACTTATGTAGCCTCCATCACTGATAATAGCGGCGACACCAAGCCCAACTATGATGTGCATGATATCTATATGAACTACTCGCCGCGTCAGCTTGAGAACGTCAAAGCTACTGTCGGGGTATATAACTTATTTGATGAGACTTACGCCAGTCACGCCTCACGCTATAGTGCCGTTAGTGATCAA
The DNA here is from genome assembly GCF_052258425.1 of Psychrobacter sp. T6-4. Lineage (NCBI taxonomy): Bacteria > Pseudomonadati > Pseudomonadota > Gammaproteobacteria > Moraxellales > Moraxellaceae > Psychrobacter > Psychrobacter sp. T6-4. Next base: position 122,004 of record NZ_JBQQEZ010000004.1, on the reverse strand, counting down.
AGCACTGACTTTGAGATGGGTCGAAATATAAAAGCGTCGTTAACGTATCAGTTTTAAGTTTTGATATAAATAATAAAAACCAGCAATCTCACAAAGAGCGCTGGTTTTTTGTATCAGGATCTGTAAATTCTGATAGCTCAAAACCATTATTAGCTCAGCTAATAAGTCATGAGAGAATACAGAAATGGCAAAACCTACCCCAAGAGTTCTAGAAGTCAAACGTATTACAGACATCACGCCGCATATGCGCCGCATCACTTTGGGTGGAGAGGCGTTTAAGGACTTTCCAACAAACCAACAAAGCGCTTATATTAAGTTGATGTTTTCACAGCCTAAGAGCAGTAAACCTATCATGCGCACTTATACTATCGCTGAGCAGCGCAGTCACGAGATAGATGTAGACTTTGTATTGCATCCTCAAGAGCATGCAGGTCCAGCACTACAGTGGGCACATACCGCGGCTATAGGCGACAGCATCTTGATCGGCGGCCCTGGAGCCAAAAAACAGATCAATGCTCAAGCCGACTGGTTTTTGTTAGCAGGTGACATGACTGCGCTACCTGCCATAACGGTAAATTTGGCTGAGCTACCCGCTGATGCTCAAGGCTATGCGGTAATAGAGGTCATAAGTGAAGCAGACATCCGTTCGTTGAATATGCCTGATAATATGGATATACACTGGGTAGTAAATGCAGTAGCAAGCATCGATAGTAGTCCACTGCTTGAACGCATTAAGCAGTTGCCTTGGTTAGAGGGCAGTCCCGCTGTGTGGGCAGCGTGCGAGTTCAATAGTATGCGCGCGCTACGTCATTACTTTAAACAAGAAAAACAGGTAGCAAAAACCCATCTGTATATCTCAAGCTACTGGAAGCTTGATAACAGCGAAGATGAACACAAAATCATCAAGCGTGAGGACGCCGAAGCTATCTTGTAGAGACAACTGTAGTTGATACGGTTTGCGCGAATCCTTTGTCTTTAGTACACCGCATTTTTATAGCTGTACTCACACCGTATCTACTATCACAGGACGACCATGATGGGTCAGCACCGTCACTTCAACGTCATACAGCGCTTTCATTGTCTTTTGGGTCAAGACATCGACTGGGCGACCGACCGCTTTGACTTGACCGTCTTTCATCGTTACCACCGTATCGGCAAACTGCGCGGCTTGATTGATATCATGCAGCACAATAACGACCGTTTTTTGCTGAGTATGACTAAGCGTACGTAGCTCACGCATTAGGCGTCCTGCATGATACATATCCAAATTATTAAGTGGCTCATCAAGAAGCAGATAGGGTGTGTCTTGGCAGACAATCATCGCAATCAGTACGCGCTGACGCTGACCACCAGATAACGTTGACAAAAATCTATCGGCTAAGGGCTCAAGCTCAAAGCGCTCGATAATCTCATTGACCTTTTGCTGGTCAGCCGCGCTTGGGCGTCCTTGGTGATACGGATAGCGCCCAAACATTAGTAGCTCATGGACGCGCAGCCGCCCTTGTACTTGATTGTCCTGACCGAGCATAGCGACTGTGGTGGCAAGGGTACGGGCATCACAGCTGATGATGTCATGGTCTTTATTATCTACATTAAAGCTGACTGAACCTGTTTGCAAAGGGTGCAGGCGCGCCATGACCGAAAACAAAGTTGACTTACCCGCGCCATTAGGACCTATCAGAGCGATAACTTGTGAGGGCGGCAAAGACAAAGTAATATCGTGCAGTATTTGCTGCGAGCCAATATGGTGTGAGAGGGAATTAATTTTTATCATAGCAATGTCTTCTAATCATTTTATTTTTTATAGCTTTGAGACTTTAAAGCTTTAAAAGTCATACGCGGCGACGGTGGGTCATAAATATCAATAACAAAAACACTATTCCGCCTGCCAGCTCAATCACCACGGACAAAACGCCCGCCATATTCAGCAGTTGCTCAAAGACAGCTTGACCGAGCACCAAACATATCATCGCCACCAAACTGACCAATACCAGCCGCTCGCTATGATACATACGCCGCGTAATACGATTGGTCAAGGCGCATACGAGCAGACCAAAAAAAGTCACAGGCCCTACCAAAGCAGTCGCCGTGGCTACCAAAACTGCAATGACGCTCAGCAGTCCAAACGCCAAACGCTGATAATTAATACCAAGATTAATCGCTTGCGGTTTACCGAGCATTAATACATCGCACTGATAGCGCCAGCGCCAAACGACAATAGCGCTGAGCATACAGATAACAAGGCTGACACCCAGCAGCTTAGGATTGAGCGTATTAAACTGCGCGTAACTGGCCGCCTGCACCACCACAAAATCATCAGGATTAATTAGGCGGGCAATCAGCGCCGATAAGCTACGAAACAGCACACCAAAGATCACCCCGACCAATATAAGACGCGTTAGGTCTTGACTGCGCTTTGAGAACAATACTTTAAATAACAACAGCGACGCGCCAAACATCAAGGCAATCTCTAACCCAAACTTGGCTATAGGATCGATACTGGTATAACTGATTGATCCCAAAAAGAACACCAGCAAACTTTGCAAAAGTACATATAGCGAGTCAAAACCCAAGAGAGAGGGCGTTAGGATAGGATTATGGGTTAAGGTTTGAAACAGTAATGTTGATACGCCAATCGCATAAGCCACCACCATAAGCGCCAGTAGCTTTTTGCCGCGTAAGGGTAGGGCAAAGTCCCAATAGCCATGAACATTAATGGTCATAAATAGGAGTATGGATACAAGTAAGACCACGCCAGCTATGACTATTGGACGTTCAGCTAGTGTGTGCACCAAACGCCGCTTTTGACTAAATGGTGTCTCAACGTGAGCCTTATCATTTGTATTTACACTGCTAGGAGTAGACGGTGAGAGCATATGCTAATCTTTTAATAAAAGGAGAGATGAGGCAGAGCCTAAGACTCGCTTGGCGCGCGCAATAATAACCATAAAAACACGGCGGTGCCGGCGACACCAAAAATAGTGGCAACAGGTATCTCAAAGGGATAGCGAATAGAACGTCCGATGATATCGCACAGTAGGACAGCTGATGCGCCCAAGCACGCCACCGCAGGCAAGCTACGCCGAAGTTTATCGCCCATAATACGGCTGACGATATTGGGCACAATCAAGCCAATAAAGGGAATGACACCTACTGTTACCACTACTACCGCGCTCATCATAGCGACCATGCCGACACCGACCCAAGTGATCTGGCGTTTATTGATACCCAAATTGAGCGCAATATTATCGCCCAGCCCTATGATAGTGAACTTGTCAGCAATAAAATAAGCAAGCAGACAAAGCAGTCCTGTCAACCATAGCAGCTCATAACGCCCTGCCAATACGCTAGAGAAATCCCCAAATTGCCATACACTGAGCATCTGTAAGGTTTCAGTTTGATAAGCGATATAAGTGGTCACCGCCTCGATAATACCGCCAAATACAATACCAATCAGCGGAATCATCAAAAAATCAGTAGGTGGAATCTTTTGAATCAGCCCCATGAACAGCACCATACCGAGCATCGCTGTAACGGTTGCCACGCTCATCTTGACAATGAGGGCGCTGGCTGGAAATAGGAGGCTGACTACCAGTAACCCAAGAGCGGCGCTTTGCGTTGCGCCAACCATTGAGGGCTCAACAAAACGGTTTTTGAGTACCACTTGGATAATCATGCCCGCCACTGCCATAGCGATACCTGTTAAGATAATAGCAACGGTACGCGGCAAGCGACTAACGAGCATCAAAGCGCTGTCTGAATTGCCGCTACCACTGACAAGACTTTGCACAAGGCCCGACCAAGAGAAGTCTGCCACCCCAATCGATAAGCTCAGTAATACCAATAGCCCCATAATCAGAAGGCTACCGGTATTTATGAGCCAAGGCGGTATGGCAGCACGTCGATGGTTATGACTTAGATCAGTGTAAGGTTTTTTTTGCCAGCTTAATAATGGCGCTGGCAAAGAAGAATCGGCTTTGACACTAGTCTGAGCGCGAGATGAAAATAACGGCATAACGTCTACTGGCTTAAAGATAAGGGATGAACATGCAATCAATAACGATGGCTCGAACTGTCATAACGCTTATTTTGCCTTTGCAAATGCATTCTTGATCGTCGTCAAATCTTGCATCCATTGATAATATCCACCAAAGGCAAGGTATGCATCTGGGCTTAAATATACCACTTGTCCTTTATCCCAAGCATGGGTTTGAGCTACTAAGGGATTATCTAGCACCGCTTTGGCTCCCGCGCCTTCTTCACCGATAGCGGCGCTGCGATCAATGATAAACAGCCAGTCTGGATTGACTTTTTGTACGTATTCAAATGAGACGGGCTGACCATGACGGGCATCCTCTATTTGCGTATCAGCCATAGGCACACCGAGTACACTATGGATAAAACCAAACCGTGACTTGTCGCCATAAGCGGATAGCTTGTTGCCATTGACCAAAATGACCAGGCCATTACCTTTATCTTGGGTCAACTCTTGAGTTTGAGTGATAAGGCCGTCGATATCTTGCTGCAGGGCAAAGGCTTCGTCACTTTTGCCAAACAATGCGCCCAAGTCGTGCAAGCGCTGTTTGCTAGAGTCATAGATATTGGCGGTATCGATGCTCATATCTAGTGTTGGCGCGATACTGGATAATTCGTTGTATTTTTCTGCCATTCTTGAACCAATCAAAATAGCTTGTGGCTGCATAGCGTTTAGGGCTTCAAGATCAGGTTCAAAAAGCGTACCGACATTTTCACTATCAGGCTGAGTATCAGAGCGCAGATTGTCCAGCGGTAGCTGGTCTGGCATCCCAGCGACACCTACATTTAACGCCGCCAAATCCTGCATCAAAGTCATATCATAGACGACTAAGGGCGCAGGATTGATAGGTAAGCTTACCGCTCCTTTGACCGTATCGACATCGATAGTTGCTACCGATACCGCATCATTGTCAGCGATGTTTGATGATACATCGGCGCTATTGTTTTCAACTTTGGCATCGTCTGTTTCAGAGCTGTTTGAACAGCCTGTCAAGCCAACACTCACAGCAAGTAGTGATGCCATAGCCGCGAATAGAGGACCTTTAAACAAAGGCGCGTTTTGGGGTTTAGAATAAGTAGTGGTTGGCATAATAAACTCGGTAATCAGAAGGGCTTAGATAGCAGTTTTGTTATAAGTTGGGATCATTCTGGAGACAATGATAAAGGATAGTGATTTTTTTATCAATGATAATGATTATTATTAACGTATGTGTTTATAAGACGAATAAGGACAAATATGCAGAATATTTTAGTTAAATTATCATTGATAATGATTCTCATTTATAATATCATCTAGCCACTTTTGGAGTTTGCGCATTTTAGTTGTCTGTCATGCTTACTCATACTCATGAATAAAACCTAAGCCATTACTTTAAGTCCTTAACACAAGACGTAGAGCGTTATGAATCCGATCACCAGCCACTCATCACCGTATAAACTCATACTGATTGTCATCGGTCTGGTGGTGAGTTTGCACGTCTTGACCGCGATGGCGCTGGTTATGATAAAGCCGCAACCTGTCTTTGAGCCAGAAGAGGTGACGCCGATAGAGATTGAGCTAGTAACGCCTACTAATATCAAAGAAGCGGCTGTTGTCAAAGAACAAGCAGAGCCTATGACTAAGCCTGCTGCCGCTCCTAAAGCGCAAGTTGCTAAAGAATCTAAGCCTGTTGATAAACCTAAGCCTGTTGATAAACCTAAGCCTGTCGTCAAAAAACAGACGGTTAATGATGATAAAAAAGCTGTAGAACCAAAGAATAAAATAGTAGAAGATAAGCCCAAGGTTACGCCGCAACCCATCAAAAAACAGCCAACTCAAGTCGTCAATATACCTACGCAACAAGAGCTTGCTGCTCAAAAGCTTAGGGAGCAGCGGCAAAGAGAGTTAGCCGCACAAGCTGAGGCTGAGGCGGCGATACAGGCAGAGAACCTTCGTAAACAGCACCAAGCGCAAAGGGCTGAACAAGATAAAGCCAATGCTGCTAAAGAAGCACAGAAAATAGCGGCTGAGCGACAGGCTCAAGCGGATGCACAGGCCAAGGCAGAACAACAAGCCAAGGCAGCAGCTGAGGCGCTAGCGGCTAAGCAAGCAGCCAAACGCGCGCTAGAGCAGGCCGCGCAACAACAAGCTGTAAAAGAGGCCGCTGCGCAGGCGGCGAGTAATGAGCCTGCCGATTATGGCAACATAGGTCAGTCAAGCTGGTTAAGAGAACCTGTATTTACCTCTATCCAAAATAAAGATTATGGTTTTAGAGGAGTTGAGGCTGCAATTAGAGTCAGTATGGTGGTGGACGCAAGTGGTAATATAAGTAACATAAAAATATCTAAGAGCTCAGGTAAAAACGCATTTGACAGAGATTTTGTAAAAGCATTATCAAGAGCCAAACTCAATCCTGCTACGAGAGGCAATGCGCCGACTAAAAGCATAGCTAACTTTTCATTTCGTATGAAACTGTAATCATAGATAAGACAAAATTTTAAAGGTAGTCAGGTTATAAATTGATACCTATCAACCCAAGTTTGACACACATATATTGAGCAACATTAGGAGTCTACATGGACTTTATGAGCTACTGGCAATACAGCGATATGGTCACCAAAGCGCTGTTTTTTATACTACTCGCGCTATCGATACTCTCCTGGGTGACGGGTATTATTCGTATTATCCAAAGCCGCAAATTGGCAAGTACGGTAGCAGATGATTTAAGCGCGCAGATTCAGGCCAAGAGCACGGATACGAGCGCAGATGACGTAGCGACTCACCGTTTGGTGATCGAGCAGGCATTACTTCAGCATATTGGCCGTTATCGTTTTGCCAGCGAGCGTGGATTGCCTATATTAGGCACGACCGCTGCTATCGCTCCCTTTATCGGGCTATTTGGCACGGTATGGGGTATCTTTCATGCGCTCAGTAATATCGGCACCACAGGTCAAGCAGGTCTTGCGCAAGTGGCAGGTCCTGTAGGCGAGGCGCTCATTATGACAGGACTTGGCATCGCAGTTGCTATTCCAGCAGTGGTGTTTTATAACTTGGCTATCCGTATCAATCGCCGCGTTATGTATCATGCCAATGATCGCGCCCATGATCTTTTGGCGCAGTCGGCTGACCGTACTCTAAAAAAGAGTGTCTAAACAACTACTTTGGTTCAACGCCAGAGGGTTAGTCCTAATGATTCGAGTGTTGATTGCATTAAAGCAAAAAACACATTAAGAGTAATAAAGAGAGTAAGCAGATATGGCATTTCAATTGGGTGACGATGACACGCAGAGTATGAATGAGATGAACCTAATTCCGCTCATCGATGTCATGCTCGTCTTAATGATTATATTCTTGCTCACAGCGACAGTACTTAATCCAACAGTGCCACTGGATCTGCCAGAAACTAGTGCGCAGGTCAATGAGACCCCAGAGCAGGTCATTCAGATTAGTATCGATAAAGATGCTGGACTGTTTTGGGATGATGATTTGATTACTATGGAGGAATTAAGTTCGCGGTTAAGCGTAGAGGCTCAAGCAGATAATGAACCTTCCATTCATCTGCGCGCTGACAAAGACAGTAAATACGATATGGTAGCGCAAGTATTGGCGGCGGCGAGTACAGCGGGACTGACCAAGATAGCTTTCGTCAATGAATAAGATTTTTATAAAAATAAGCGGGCTAAATAGACCAGTAAAGCGCCAATTAAGAATATGATCAAAACAATAATAAAGAAGATTAAAATAATAACGCTATCTCCGACCTCGCTTTGATTAAGCGAGGTTTTTATTTAGCAAGGTTTTGTTTACCTGTTCTAACTTAACTTTTTGAAGGGCTACCAGCCATAACCAAACGGCCCATACCCGTAGCGACCGTAGCCACTAAAGCCAAAGGGATAGGGCGAGCGCAAATAGTCAAGATCACGCTGACGGATATAATAGTAGCGCCCTTGCGAGTAGGCTTCCTCTAACTTCTCAATACCCTCAAGCGGACAGACGGGTTGCCAATCATAGCCCTCACGCCCAATCTTATAAGCATTTAGCTCCGTACAATACGTCTTTAGCCCTTGCTGGCGACCTTGCTCCCACATAACGCGATTGGGCGTCGCACCGACGACACTAGCGCAGCTATTAGTATAGTAACCAAAATAAGCGCCTGAGCGACCGCGCATACCATCGACATAGCCGACCTCTTGCCAGTTACTGCCTTGACATTGCTCTGGTGTGAGGCTCTTTTGGGTAGTAGCGCAGCCAGATAAGGCGAGCAAGGCGGCACCTAAGACAGACAAATTCAGGCTAGATTTAGCCATCATTGATGGGTTTTGCAGCTTGGACTGCAATACAGCGAATAAAGGAATCATAATAAACCTGCGCGCATCGAGAGTTATGGTTTATGATAGCACCTTTTTATAGGCCGCAACTTTTTGCATCTTGTTACCGAGCATATTTTTTGTCGTTAAGTGCTTGAAAGCTAAGTATATAACGGTAGGTAGATGCTCATGCTTTGATCACCTGCTATTCGCTCAAGCTTGATTTTTGAATTTGTACACTCATTATAAGTAGCGGCTACTGCTTTACTTCACTATTTTGTTTGGGGTTTGATTGTCATGGGAATATGGATCGCCATTCTTATCGTAATGTTCGTACTTGGCAGTATGATGGCGCTCAAACCTAGCGGTATCGATCAGCGCTTGGACAAGCTGCGTATTGAGGCGCGGCGTATGCAACTCAACCCAAAGCTGGTCGCCTGTCCTGAGTGGATGCAAGGACGCGATAACGAGATGGGGCGCGGTATGATAGGTCAGTATGGCTTGGTATTAGATAATATCAAAATGCCGCATACCCGCTACAAAGCTATCAATGGTCAGTGGCGCGCGGATACCAGCATCGAAAGTACCAAGGCCGATACGAGCACCAAGCTTGATATTCCTACAAAAGTGCGCACCAATACTCAAACGATGACAGCAAAGCCGATGCCCAAGATAGATTTTAGTTTAGATAAGATGCCGCTTGAGCTGCCGCCAACCGTAGAGCCGTTTGTAAAGGCGCTGATTACCCAAGCTAACAGCGTGATTATCTATTGGGAGGATGTCGACTATGTGCGTCCATCGACCAATCCTGCTTATAAGTCTTATAACATCGAACCTGATCTATTAGTGCTCAAAACCCAGTTAGAAAAATGGGCGTTGCAAGTGCAAAACGCGCAAAAAAGCGCAAGTTAATGACCAATAATTTAGCATGGCTTAACAGAAAAACCGCTTTTATTATTTAAACTGTTTTAGGCAAAGCGCTGTTTTACAGTTGACATCCCAACTCATAGCAGTGTAACGTCTTTGTAATTAGGTTACGGTTATCTATCTCTTACAGCTTCCTTGATAACCCTGTTTTAAATACTATTATTTTTATAATCAATACCTTATATCCTCTAGTGATTTGTAATTCCTTTTAATCCATTTATTATGGTGTCGTCAGATATGGCAAAAACCACAACTAAAAGAACCATCAAAGCCACGGGCAGTGCCAAAAAGCCTCGTGCTGCAAAGAGTACTAAAGCGGCAACTTCAGATGGTGGTACTCCCTCCAAAGGCAAATCTTTGGTGATCGTCGAGTCCCCTGCCAAAGCAAAAACCATTAACAAATACTTGGGTCCAGATTTTGTCGTGCGCTCGAGTATCGGTCATGTGCGTGATCTACCTGTTGGCGCCAGCAAAAGCGCTAAAAAGACTGCTACTACCAAAAAAGACGACACGCTATCAAAAGAAGAAAAAGCGCAGCAAGCGCTGGTGCGTCGCATGGGCGTTGACCCAGAACACGGCTGGAAGGCGGTCTATGAAGTACTGCCAAACAAAACCAAGGTCATCAAAGAGCTCAAAGCACTCGCCAAAGACGCCGATACTATTTATCTAGCAACGGATATGGATCGCGAGGGAGAGGCTATTGCTTGGCATCTTAAAGAAGTCATCGGCGGGCCTGATAGCAAATATCAGCGCGTAGTCTTTAACGAGATTACAAAGTCGGCGATTCAAAACGCCTTTAAGCAGCCCTCAAAGCTCGATATTGACCGCGTCAATGCGCAGCAAGCAAGGCGGTTTTTAGATCGCGTGGTCGGCTTTATGGTCTCGCCAATCCTATGGCAAAAGGTCGCGCGTGGCTTGTCCGCAGGCCGCGTCCAGTCGGTTGCTATGCGCCTCGTCGTTGAGCGTGAGCACGAAATTCGCGCCTTTATTCCTGAGGAGTATTGGCAGATTCACGCTGAAACGCATATCGATGATAAAAAAGAAGCAGACATAAGCATCCGCTTAGAGGCGACCAAGCAAAACGATAAAAACCTTAAACTGGTAAATAAAGAGCAGACTGATAAAGTTCTAGAGGTTCTCAAAACGAGCGACTATATCGTCAAAGAGCGCGAAGAGAAGCCCACGCAGTCGCGTCCTAGCGCGCCGTTTATTACCTCAACCTTGCAACAAGCGGCCAGTACGCGTCTAGGGTTCTCAGTCAAAAAGACGATGATCTTAGCGCAGCGTCTATACGAAGCGGGTCATATTACTTATATGCGTACCGACTCGACGTTTTTGTCAGGGGACGCGCTAGCTAATGCGCGCGGCTATATTGAAGATAGCTTTGGTCAAAAGTACGTACCAGAAAAGCCAAATTTTTATGGCAATAAACAAAACGCGCAAGAGGCTCACGAAGCAATCCGCCCCTCAAACGTCAACATGAAATCGACCCAGCTCAAAGGTGTGGAGCGTGACGCTATTCGCCTCTATGAGCTGATTTGGCGTCAATTTGTTGCCTGCCAGATGATGCCAGCCAAGTATTTATCGGTTAATTTGTTTGTCGAGGCGGGCAACGTTGAGCTAAAAGCGCGCGGTCGCACTATGACCTTTGACGGCTATACTCGCGTGATGCCGCCTGCCAAAACCGATGATACCTTGTTGCCTGATGTCAAAAAAGGCGACAAGCTCATACTTGATAAGCTCGATCCCAGCCAGCACTTTACCAAGCCGCCAGCACGTTTCACTGAGGCCAGCCTTGTCAAAGAGCTTGAGAAGAAAGGGATCGGTCGTCCCTCGACCTATGCCTCTATTATCTCAACCATTCAAGATCGCGGCTATGTCAAACTTGAAAATAAGCGCCTGTTTGCCGAAAAGATGGGCGATATTGTCACCGATAGATTGACAGATAGCTTTCCTGATCTGATGGATTATACCTTTACCGCCGCGCTTGAGGATAAGCTCGATCACGTGGCAGAAGGCGATACTGATTGGAAAGATGTGTTAGATAACTTCTACGGCGATTTTAAAAAGAAAGTGGAGCACGCCAAAGATGCTGATGGCATGCGCCCTAATGATCCGACCGATGTGCCTGACGTGCACTGTGATATATGCGCGCGTCCCATGCAGCTGCGTACGGGCTCAACAGGCGTATTCTTAGGCTGTACCGGCTACAATCTACCGCCCAAAGAGCGCTGTAAAGGCACCAAGAATTTGATGCCCGTTGAAGCTTTTGCTAATCTCGATGACGCGGAGAGCGATGACGAAGCGGCTGAAGTCAAAGATTTGATGGAGAAAAAACGCTGTCCAAAAGATGGTACGGCGATGAACGGCTATATCGTTGATGGCGGTCTTAAACTACATATCTGCGGTAATAACCCAGATTGCGACGGTTATATTCTAGAAGAAGGCAAATTTGAAGTCCCAGGCTCTGATGCGCCAACCATTGACTGCAACAAGTGTGATGGACAAATGGAGCTAAAAACAGGACGCTTTGGTCCTTACTTTGCTTGTCAAAACTGCGACAATACGCGCAAAGTGCTCAAAACGGGTGAGCCTGCGCCGCCGCGTATGGATCCTATTCATCTGCCAGATCTTAAGTCCACTAAGCATGATGATTACTTTATCTTGCGTGAAGGAGCCGCTGGAATGTTCTTAGCTGCGTCCAAGTTTCCAAAGGTAAGGGAGACGCGTCCGCCAAAACTGGCTGAACTGCGAGAAATCAAAGATAAGATGGAAGATAAGTTTCAGTATTTATTCGAAGGTCCAGACGAAGACCCTGATGGTAATCCGACGATACTACGCTGGTCACGTAAGAAAAAAGAGCAGTACATTGGCTCTGAGAAAAACGGCAAAGCCACACGCTGGGGCGTCTACTGGCGTAAAGGCGAGTGGGTCGAGGAATAACTATTTTTAGTACCTGCATAAAAAAACCTCTTAGTTCGCTAAGAGGTTTTTGTTTATCTAAAATTCAATAGAGCTAAATGTTTTAATGGAGCTAAATGTAATTATGCCGCGCCAATAACACCACAGGCGATACGCGTACCAGAATTACCTGCTGGCTGAGTCACATAATCATCTGCATTGCTATGTACGATAAATGCTAGACGGTTCACACTGTACTTGCCAACGGGAGTCGCTGCTATTTGCTTGTTAACGAAATTGATAGTAGCAACACCGTCTTCATTAGCAGTGATGTTTGGCAAATCACCTGCATGACCCATCATATCGTCAGGGTTAGAATGCGGATAGTTATCAGGGTTGAAGTGACCACCTGCTGCTTCGCCATTCATAGCACAGCTGCCTGTCTCATGAATATGTAAAGCAACTGTCTTACCTGGTGCCATGTTCATAAGCTTACCATACACCTGTACGCCGCCATCAACAGGACGTAAGAATAGTTGTCCTACTTCAGTGTCATTACCATCAACCGTATTAACGGTAGATTTAAGCGTGGGCTGGCTAAATGGATTGCCCGTTTGTAATTGATCTTGAACGGTTTGGCAACCCGTCATCGCTAAGGCTGAACCGCATAATAGGGCACTTGCAAGCATTGTCTTATTCATTGTTATCTCCAATTGTTTATTTGTTAATTTAGACTTTTATTTATCGTCTCTGATCATAAAGTTTTGAGACAGAGTGTTAATGTCGAAGCCAGTATAGCCAAGACTTAGACATAGTTATTCACTAGAAGCGCAACAATCGGTTAATAAGTGTAAGTATTGTATGGGTTTGCCAAACAAAGTTTTTATAATCTAACGAACTTTAAAGTATATATAGCAGTATAGACTCACAAAAAAGCCGCCTATCACAGAGATAAGCGGCTTTATAGTTATATGTTAATTAAGATCTGGTTCTAATTAACATATGATTTCAATCAAGGCTTAGTTACGTAATGCTTTATCGGAGGTTTTATCGACCACCGCTTTAGCAGGCTTTAATGGTTTTGGTATACTAACCAAAGCGACTTTAAGCACTTCATCGATAGTCGCTACTGGCTGAATGGTCAAACCTTCCTTGACGTTATCAGGGATGTCTGCCAAATCACGCTCGTTAGACGCTGGAATCAACACGTGCTTGATACCACCGCGATGCGCGGCTAGTAGCTTCTCTTTGAGACCACCGATGCGCAGAATCTTACCGCGCAAGGTAATCTCACCCGTCATCGCAATGTCAGGACAAATTGCAATGCCAGTTATCGCCGAGACCAATGCTGTCGTTAGCGCACCACCCGCTGATGGACCGTCTTTTGGCGTTGCACCCTCTGGCATATGCACATGGACGTCAGTCGTTTTGAACGTCTCATAATCAATGCCTAAGCTATCACCGCGAGCACGAACCACAGTCATTGCCGCTCGAATAGACTCTTTCATAACGTCGCCAAGCGATCCTGTAAAGCTAAGCTCACCTTTACCTTTCATCGCGACGGCCTCGATAGTCAATAGCTCACCACCGACTTGTGTCCAAGCCAAACCAGTTACGCGGCCAATTTCAGGGTCTTTCTCAGCCAGACCGTAGTCGAACTGATGGACGCCAAGATAGTCATCTATATTGCTGTCATCGACAACGACCAGCTCACGATCATCTTTTTTCGGTGCGCGTGCACCATGAGTCTCAACCGAACCGCGAACCACTTTGCGGCAGATTTTGTTGACTTCACGCTCAAGGTTACGCACGCCTGCTTCACGCGTGTAGCTGCGTACGATGCTATGTAATGCTGCTTCGACAATCTCAATCTCGCCTTCTTTGAGACCATTTTGCTTGATCGCTTTTGGCACCAGATACTTCTGCGCGATATTGACCTTTTCTTCTTCGGTATAACCCGGCAGACGAATGACCTCCATACGGTCCAGAAGGGCAGGCGGGATATCCATACTGTTAGCCGTACAGATAAACATCACTTGTGATAGGTCCAAGTCCATATCAAGATAATGGTCGTTGAACGTATCATTCTGTGAGGGGTCTAATACTTCTAATAGCGCTGATGCTGGATCGCCGCGGAAGTCTTGCGCCATCTTGTCCACTTCATCTAACAAAAACAGCGGGTTTTTGACTTCTACTTTGGCAAGTGATTGAACGATTTTGCCTGGCATCGCACCGATATAAGTACGGCGATGACCACGGATTTCCGCTTCATCACGGACGCCGCCGAGCGCCATACGCACAAACTTACGACCCGTTGCTCGTGCAATCGATTCACCGAGTGAGGTTTTACCCACACCAGGAGGACCGACGAGACACAGAATCGGACCGCGAAGCTTTTTCACTCGTGACTGCACGGCGAGATACTCTAAAATGCGATCTTTAACATCTTTTAGACCATAGTGATCTTCATCAAGAGTGGTTTTGGCTTTTTCTAAATTGATGGATACTTTGGTCGTCGCATTCCACGGCGTGTCTAATATCCACTCAATATAGTTACGCACAACCGAGGACTCAGAGGACGCTGGTGGCATCATCTTAAGCTTCTTCATCTCTTGCTCAGCTTTTTTGCGTACGTCCTCTGGCAAGTCTGCATCTGCTAGGCGCTGCTCAAGCTCACCCACATCATCTTCACCATCGAACGCGCCGTCATTCATATCAGACAGCTCGTTCTTGATCGCTTTCATCTTCTCGTTTAAAAAGTACTCGCGCTGATTGTCTTCCATCTGCTGACGAACCGCATCTTGGATATCTTGTTCGATATTTTGCTCAGCGCTTTGCTTGACCAGATATTCAGTCAAGGTATTGATATGGGTCTTGATGTCATTGTCTTCTAAGAACGACTGCTTGACCTCCAGATCCATCGAGACGCGAGTTGAGATGAAATACACCAGCTCAAGTAAGTCGTCAATACGTTTGGCGACGCGAGTCAATTCACGCGCATTACGCAGGCGTGCATCGGCGTAGCTCTCAAATAGACTGGTTAATGCTTTGATGGTGTTTTTTTGTTGACTGTCGTCCATAGCGACATCGATATCAGCACGCTCAAAGCTTGCCATCAATAGCTCGCCATGATCTTCTAAGGTATCAACGCGCGCACGGTATTCGCCTTCGATGAGTACCTTTATGCAATTCTCATCGCTATCATGTGGCATCGTGCTAACGATGCGGCACACGGTACCGTACTGATACAAGTTGTCTTGATCAATATCTTCAGTCAGCGAGTCTTTTTGCGCGACGACTAGGACTTTATTGCCATACTCGCTTTGCGCTAATTCAACAGCTTTGACCGACGGGGCGCGGCCGACGAATAGGGCGATTTGCATGTGCGGATACACCACGACATCACGCAGCGCTAATAGCGGTAAGTAATTGTCTGACTTGGTATCCGTAGTAGTATCATCAGTCTCTGGCACGGCTGCCGAGACATCGATGTCGATATTGTCTTTATCGATATTATATTCACTCATATATTTTTCCTCGTTCACCAGACTTGTTCAGTCAAGTTCATGGTTGCTGTATAGATAAATGGTGCTTGCAAGCAAAATTGCAAGGCTTATACTCAAGCAGGCTTAACGATAGGTAATATCTGCAAAACGCCTTGACGCATTCTTAACTGATAGTTTCTACGCATAGGCTTTAGAGCCAAAATCAGGTAAACTGACGCCCTTTTAATATGCCTACATTTTGATAGGTAAGTCAGTTTTATCAACATGACATATTTAAGGGCAAGGCATGGCAATCAACGCAGTATTATCGGCAGTCGTCATTATGCTTGGGCTGTCACTAGCGCGCGTGCATGTGGTGCTCAGCTTACTCATTGGCGCGCTAGCAGGCGGGCTGATAGCGGGTCTAGGTATTACTGATACCTTAGCGGCTTTTCAAGAAGGTATTCGCAATGGCGCACAAATCGCGCTGTCTTATGCGCTACTTGGTGCTTTTGCAGTAGCAATTGCGCATTCTGGTTTGCCGCAGTCTTTGGCAGGAGCAGTCATCAAGCGTATTGACGCGGCAGGCTCAGGCATAACAGCAGGCGGCATGATTAAGTACACGCTGTTTGCAGGGCTTGTGATGATGAGCTGCTTTAGCCAAAACTTAATCCCCATTCATATTGCCTTTATACCACTGCTGGTACCGCCATTATTACTCGCTTTTAATCGTATGCAGATCGATAGACGCCTGATTGCTTGTCTGTTGACCTTTGGCTTGGTCACCACTTATATGTTTATCCCATACGGCTTTGGTGATATTTATCTTAATCAAATCATGCTTAAAAACGTCGGCGAGGCAGGCATTGATATCGCTAACATCTCTGTAGTCAAGGCCATGGCGATTCCAGCGCTCGGTATGTTTATCGGTTTGCTGACTGCCGTATTTATCAGTTACCGCAAACCGCGCCAGTATCAGCAGCTTGCGATAGATAAAGATGCACGCGATGCGGTTGTCAAAAATGATGATTTAGGCAAGACTGCTGCTGAGGCACCTTCTCAAAGTAAGATAAAGACGCTTATTGCCTTAGCTGCCATTGTTACCGCTTTTGTCGTGCAGCTATACACGGATTCGTTATTGCTGGGCTCGATGTTTGGCTTTGCGGTGTTTATGGCAACAGGCGTGGTAAAATGGCGCGATGCCGATACAGTCTTTAATGACGGTATCAAACTCATGGCGATGATTGGCTTTATTATGATTACCGCACAAGGCTTTGCCGAGGTGATGAAAGCGACGGGCGAAATTGCCCCGCTGATTGATGGCGCGACTAACTTATTTGCGGGGAATAAAGCGATTGCTGCCTTTGTTATGCTAGGGATTGGCTTAGTAGTGACCATGGGTATCGGCTCGTCATTCTCAACCATTCCAATTATTGCTGCGATTTACGTACCGCTATGTATGTCATTAGGGTTTTCGCCATTGGCAACCGTCGCCATTATTGGAACGGCAGGCGCGCTGGGTGATGCCGGCTCGCCAGCGTCTGATTCAACATTGGGACCGACATCGGGTCTGAACGTCGATGGGCAGCATGATCATATTAGAGATAGCGTCGTGCCGACCTTTTTGCATTACAACATTCCGCTACTTACGTTCGGTTGGATTGCGGCGATGGTGCTTTAAGGTTACAAAACTTACGTTCTATCAAAAAATTTTCTTAAAACGAATAGACAGACTTGGCAAAAACATAATACTAAAAATATTAAAAATGATAAGAGCGTCCACATGATCATCAAAACTAACGAGGGCGGCGCATGCATCGCGCCCATACCAAAGTATAAGAGGAATGGAATAGTAATGAGCAGCATCACGCAAAACTTCCAATTATTATGCATCAAAAAACCACTAACAAAGAGCAAAATTAAATGTAACATCATTGCAGCAATTAAAAATAATACTAGTCCAGTTTGATAGGGCTCAGAACTGTTGTCAGAGTACATATCGAACGAATGAGGGCTTTGCTCAAAACCTGCGCTAATGATTAGTCCTACAAACAAAACCCATAAAACAGCAAAAACTACCCTTAGTGGTTTTGAGCGAAAATAGCTCATTATTGTCTTTGCAAATCTTTTATGAGTCTTTATTGTCATCCTCAAAACCCTCTATCTCACCACTCAAACTAGCCAAAAATTTATCACTCTGCGCAAGCAATTCATTTAAACGCGCTTCATTAATGACACTTGATAATTCCTCAGCGCTAAAGTCCTGTTCTTGGCTGTAGTAGAGCATCTCCCTAGTGTCATCATTGCCTAGTGTTTGCAAATAGGTATCAACCGTATCAGCGCTAGATACTTTTTCGTCAGCGGTTGCATGATTACCAAACCACCTTATACCGTTTGGCGTTATCAAGCCATCTAATGGCACATCCCATGGTTGACGCTCTAATTGCTTTACTACTTGAAAGTCATAACACCAGCCAATACGCAAAGGTTTTTTTACTCCTGATCGATAGCTTTTACCTAAAGTCGTATCATAAAATCCGCCGCCCATACCCATACGATTTCCATCCATATCTACCGCCACCAGTGGACAGATAACCACGTCCAAATCTGTTGCCCATAGTAGCTTACGACTATGATTTTGTTTCATACCAAGACTATGAATACGAGTCGGCACATTGCTAATTTTTTTGTGATAAATCGGCACAAAGCGCAAGCGTTTATCATCACGGCCAAGCGAGCCAACCACTGGCAAGTAAGCCTGATATTGCAGACGCTGGCACCAATCCAATATGGGCTGAGTCGGCAGCTCACCAAAGCCGTCATAATACAGACCAATACGCGCGTTACTAGGCAAGCGCTGCTGGAGTTTGATCAAATGCAGACTTGCCTCACGTGCCAATTGTCGGCGCTCGCTTGCGCTCAGCTTACGGCGTAGGCTTGTAAACTGACGTCTAGGCGGATTTATGGATATTTGAGCATTTGGCACCTGTAGCCCTCGCAGATGTTGAGAAATTTGTGATAAGTCATGCTATCATAATGACGCTTTACATCCTATTTTCCTTATGTGCAGCGCTCGTTGCACTTCTTACGGACAGATAAAAAATCAAAGAGGGTAGTTATGTCACAGAATCAGGCCACTCGTACTGAAAAAGACACCATGGGCAACGTCGAAGTCCCAGCAGACGCTTATTGGGGCGCGCAAACCCAGCGTAGCCGCGAGAACTTCAAAATAGGTGGCGAGACTCTGCCGCGTCCAATGTTAGAGGCGATGGCATTAGTCAAAAAAGCCGCTGCCATTACCAACGCCAGTCTTGAGCGTATCGAAGATGACAAGCGCGATCTAATAGTACAAGCCGCTGACGAAGTCATCAACGGCGGTCTTACCGATCAGTTCCCATTAGTGGTATGGCAGACCGGTTCGGGCACGCAGTCGAACATGAACATGAACGAAGTACTCGCCAACCGTGCCAATGAGATCGCAGGTAGCGAGCGCGGTAGCTACACGCCAATTCACCCCAACGATCATGTCAATCACGCCCAATCGACCAACGACAGCTTCCCAACCGCTATTCGTGTCGCCGCCGCGCGTCAAATTAACAGCCTGCTTATCCCAGCGGTAAAAGCACTACGCGATACGCTAGATAAAAAAGCCAAAGAATTCGATAGCATCGTCAAAATTGGTCGTACGCATTTGCAAGACGCTACGCCTTTAACCTTAGGCCAAGAGTTCAGCGGTTATGTTAGCCAACTTGATCATTCGTTGACTCGTATCGACAATGCGCTACAAGGCTTATATGAGTTGCCATTAGGTGGTACAGCGGTCGGTACCGGCCTTAACGCCCATCCTGATTACGCGGTAAAATCAGCTGAGCAATTAGCAGAGCTAACAGGCTTGCCGTTTGTCACTTCACCGAATAAATTTGAAGCCCTAGCGGCGCGTGATGCCGAAGTCTTTGCCTCAGGCGCACTTAAGACTCTAGCTGGCAGCTTAAATAAAATCGCTAACGATGTACGCTGGCTCGCCTCAGGCCCTCGTTGTGGTCTAGGCGAATTGACCATTCCAGAGAATGAGCCAGGCTCATCCATCATGCCGGGTAAAGTCAACCCAACCCAGTCAGAAGCCATGACCATGGTCGTGGCACAAGTGATGGGTAATGACGTCACAATTAGCATGGCAGGCGCGTCAGGCAACTTTGAGCTTAACGTGTATAAGCCAGTGATTGCCTTCAACTTATTGCAATCTATCAAGCTACTCGGTGATGCGTGCAACAGCTTTAATGATAATTGTGCTGTTGGTATCGAGCCCGTCAAAGACAAAATCGATGACTTCTTGCATAATTCATTAATGCTAGTCACCGCATTGAACCGTCATGTTGGTTATGAGAATGCGGCAAAAATTGCCAAAACGGCCTATAAAGAAAACAAAACGCTCAAGCAAGTCGCGGTTGAACTGGATCTGATGACTGAAGCGCAGTTTGATGAGTGGGTCACGCCAGAGGACATGGTACATCCTTCTTAATTTGAAGTTTTTTTAGATAAAGTGAGTAGGATGGGTTAGCGACAGCGTAACCCGCCGATTTGATTTCAACAAAAAAGACCTTGTCACGTCGCGTGGCAAGGTCTTTTTTTGGTTATATTTTTGCTTATACGTATCGTAATTCAGTCTTCAATATCTAACAAAGTTTGAAAATGTTTAATTTGTAGGTTGGCGTGGAGCTTGCGACACCCAAAATGGCAATGTGCTAACCTATAAATTTGAAGCTACCTAACTGCGGACTATCACCTACATTGCATTGGTTAACTTGAATCTTTCTTTTAAAAGAGTATAAAATGCCTTTAATTATTCAAATGAGATAGGTATGTATCAACAGTTGCCGAATACATGTTACGAGTGTGGGGTTCCATTAGACCAAAAAAGCTTAACGAGAGAGCATGTACCTCCTAGATGTTTTTTCCCTAAAAATGATAAATTTTCTTTGATTACTGTGCCTTCATGTATCGAGCACAATGGTGGTAAATCTGATGATGATGAGCACCTTCTACAAATTATATCGCTTCAAATTCTAGCTAATGAAAAAGGGCAAAATATTGCTACAGGTAAAACTGTAAAGAGTATATTGAGAAATAGAAAGAGAACTAGGAGCTTAGTTAGCAACGCAACGCTAGTCTATGTTGATGAAAAGAGAACAGGGCAACTTAAACCTACTTTTGCATTCAAATTTGATGAAAGTAAATTTAACAGTAGTATATCCTCTATTTGTAAAGGGCTATACTACTACGAATTCCATAAGGTTTTTAATGGAGATATCAAAATTTATAATGAGTTTCAAATATCATTGAATGACGACTCGATAAATAAAAATAAAGAGTTTGATAAAAATAGAATTTTGATAGAGAAGAGTTTTTCTAATGTCAAAAAAAAAGGAGAAAATCAAGAAATTTTTTACTACCAGATAATGAAGCCACCAAAGGGTTTGGACTTTTCTTTTGCTATTAGGCTCTGTTTTTATGAAGGAATTGGTATCCTAACTTTTTTGCAAGAAAAAAGAGTATTGACACTCAATGCAATCACAACTGCAATAATTAAAGTGCAACAATGAACATCTTTACAAAGACTATGCCTTGTGGCTTCTACAATCACTTTGATTTAACTTAACTAAATTACTACCAACAAAAAGCTAGGCTAAAAGCCTAGCCTACGTCTAACTTATTTTATATAAAATTCAACCCTAAGGTTTATAACATAATCCTAGCCTCATCGTAGCACCAGTCCTCGAGTCAACCATCAGCTTTATACCTAACCTCCCAACCGAGCAATACTACCTTTATCTGTTTTCCTAGAATATATATTGAGCGAATTACCAGCGACTATCAGCAGCATGCCAACGACTAAAGCTGCGCTAAAGCTCTCAGAATACAACAGCACACCGATGAGTGAGATGAGCGGCAATCTAAACATATCCATAGTGACTACGAATGTCACCTCAGCATATTGCATGGCTTTGGTCATACAGTAATGCGCCGATAATGCCGTGACACCTATGATGACCAGCCATAGCCACTGGATATCTACTGGCGTTGTCCAGCCTTCTATAAACAACAGCAACCCTAGTGGCGCTTGTATCAAACACATCATAAAAATAATAGTGATGGGACTATCGGTATTAGACAGCGACTTTGTACACACATGAGCAAAGGCGTAGCAAATAGCAGCGCCCAGTACGATAAGTGACGCATAGTGAGCGACATCTAAGCTAGGTTGTACAATGACCAAGACACCTAATATGCCTAATAGTACAGCAATGATTTTTTTTATCGTTATAGGCTCTTTTAAAAAGAGATACGAGATGATTATCGTCCAAAAAGGCACGGTAAATTCAATAGCGAAAACGGTGGCTAAGGGTAGTAGTCCTATGCCTAAGAACCAGCCATATTGCCCCGCGAAATGAAATAAGTTTCTGACTACGTGTAATTTAAGACGTTTGGGAAATAATAAGTGCCTTATCTTTGGCAAAGCGTTTGATAGCCATATGATTGGCAATAATACCAATAGCCCGACGATACTACGAAAGAATAGTATCTGAAAAACACTAATCTCACCGTTTAGCTCACGAGCACCAATAGCCATCAAACAAAATGAGGTGAGCGCGCCAATCATCCAAAGGGTAGAGCGGATCATAATGGTGCAATCCTCTAATGATAAAGTCAAAAAAATAGATACCTTATGTAATGACACAGAACTGGTATAAATTTTTCTTGCTTGCTGTAGCTAGCAGACAGAGGCTACAAAAAATTTATTCCAGTTCAGCGGTATCGTTTTTATATTGAACTGACTATTTAAAACCAAAGCTTGAGTTTATAGTATAAGTGAATGCTTTATATCGATGGATAAACCAAAACAAAAAAGCCAAGCAAAATGCTCAGCTTTTCAATACTAAATTGCTAAAACCCTAAAACTTATATAGTAAACCCAGCGTCGTTGTTGCATCGGTACGCGAGTCCACCATCGGGCTATCGTATTGCTCATTGGGCAAGTAGCTTAAGCTTTGATTAAAGAAGCCAGCAAAGCGCTCATTGATGTCATAGTTAGCACTAATATTGATGTACGGGTTTAGACTTGAATTGGATTTATAAGCAGCAACGCCTGTATCTGCCGACTCTTGATCGCTGACGCCATAATAGTACTCATTGTATTCATCATCATGATACTCAAAGCCAATGCTCGGATAGACGGTCAGCTTGTTTTTAGTAATACGAGCCAAATATGTCAGGCGCGCTGTCGTACCGCCGCTACGATCCAAGACATCGGTTGCCGCTTGAATACGAAAGCCACCGACAGGCGTACGGCGTAGGTAGCTTAGACCTGCCGCCGCTGATGCTTTACGCTCATCTAAACCTTGGAGCGCGCCATTGGCATCATCAGGGTCAAACTCGCTGCCTGCCAGTTGGACATAAGCGGCCAGCTGATTGGTACCATCATTGACGATATAAGCGCCTGCTTGCGCGCCGCGGGCATAGAACTTATTGTTGTCATAGAACACGCCTGGCAAGACACGTACCTGCTCATCATCTAGATCATAAGCACTTTTGCTATATAACACATTGACGCCAACGCTGAGCTCGGCATCTTGATCAGCAGGCAGATTTTTGAATAGGGCGGCGTTAGCATGGCTGCCAATGCCAAATAGCACTGTAGCAGTTAGGGCAGTGAGCAGAGTGCGGCTAGCGATAAAAAGGGCGGATAGTTTTGACATAGTCGGGTCTCTTGAGCAGGTAAGGGTAAGTAAAATAGCGCTTTAGTGGGTGATACTCATTTTTGATCACTATAGCGCACTTATTTATTCGTTAGCAGCGAGCACTTGTAGTATCTGATTATGCATATCTTGCCACCACCAGACAAAGCCAATCAAGACGATAAGCATCATGAGCCAAGGCAGTAGTTGCCATATCATGCTGATTTTGACAGGCTTAATAGCAACAGGTTTGACGCTAACATAAGCTGGATTATTATAGTTAATGGTCGTATTCACGTCGGTATTATTAACAGTACTAGCAGAATCATGCTCTAAGTTTACAGGGATTTGGCTAGTGTTATCACTAAAAATATCCCTAAGCGGTGGATCGTTATAATCGGTAACTTGAGGGTCAGCTATTGGCAACTGATTTCGTAAGGCGCTTTGGTACTCTGCAATCGCTTGTTGCTGAGCCCCTTGGCGCTGGGCAAAAACAAAACCAAGGGCAATAACCAGTCCTGTGATCGCGCCGCCGATATGACCCGCGTTATCGATACCCGGTACCGCAAAGCCATAAACCAGATTGATACCCATAATGAATATCAGACTCTTTAGATTAAGCACCATTCCATTAACTGATATTTTAAACAGCGCTGCTATCAGTAAGGCTGCGCCAATACCCATGATACCGCCAGACGCGCCAGCGGATAATCCGGGCTGCGCTGAGCCATCTAAAATGCCTTGCCACGTTACATAATTGTTTAATAGATTGCCACCGATAGCGGCAAGCAAGAACAGCGCCAAAAACTTCACGGAACCAAACATAGGCTCGGCTACTTGCCCAAAGAAATACATGGCAAAACCGTTAAACAGTAGATGCATCAAACCAATATGCAAAAACGCACTGCTAACCAGCCGCCACGGGTCATCCACCATCGTCAGCGGCAGAGCATTAGCGCCCCAATAGATGAGCGCTTGGGTCGAGGGGTTATTGGCATCGACGCCTAAAAGCACTTGGATGATGAACAGCCCGATAAAGCTGACTAAGAGTAAGGTGCTGACAGGTGCAGTTTTTAGTAATTGCTGTATGGTCATAAATGGGTATCAGTTAAAGGATATGGGTAAACAAGATAAGCCAATCATTAAATCAAAGAACTACCAGCGCATCGGTGCAAGATATGGCTGACCAGATTTTAGATGCTCATAAGTGCCTTTGACCAAGATATCGTCAGTCACTTGGGTGATATCAGTATGACCGCAAAACGCCATACTCACATCACATTCCTTGTAAATAAGCTCCAAAGCCCGGCGCACGCCATCCTCGCCATAAGCACCGAGTCCGTACAAAAACGCACGCCCGATCATCGTACCGTTAGCGCCTAGTGCCATAGCTTTGAGGACATCTTGCCCCGAGCGAATCCCACTATCAAGCCAAATCTCAATCTCACTACTTTCTGCACGTACCGCTTGCACGATATCGCTTAGGGCAGCGATTGAGGAGGGCGCGCCGTCCAATTGCCGACCGCCATGATTGGAGACGACTAATGCATCAGCGCCACTACGAGCGGCGAGTATCGCATCCTCAGGCTCCATGATGCCTTTGATGATAATTTTACCGCCCCATTCATCTTTGATACGAGCCACATCATCCCAGCTCAGCGCCGGATCGAACTGCTCTGCTGTCCATGCGGACAAGGAGGAGATATCCTCGACATCTTGAGCATGACCGACGATATTACCAAAGCTGCGTCTTTTGGTACCAAGCATATTGAGGCACCACTGCGGCTTGGTCATAAGGTTAAGGATATTAGCCAGCGTCGGTTTGGGCGGCGCAGAGAGACCGTTTTTGATGTCTTTGTGGCGTTGACCGAGCACTTGTAAGTCAGCGGTCAAGATCAGCGCTGAGCAATTGGCTTCTTTGGCACGGCGAATCAGATTGCTCATAAAAGCTTTGTCACGCATGACATACAGCTGAAACCAAAAGGGCGCACTGGTATGACTCGCCACATCCTCAATAGAGCAAATGCTCATCGTCGATAAAGAAAATGGCACGCCAAACTTTTCAGCGGCGCGCGCCGCATGAATCTCACCATCTGCCCACATCATCCCCGTAAAGCCAGTGGGTGCAATAGCAACAGGCATATTCACAGACTCACCAATCATTTTGGTCGCAAGCGAGCGCCCTTCCATATTAACCAGTACGCGCTGACGCAATTTGATACGGTCAAAGTCGCTTTCATTGTTACGATAAGTAGTCTCGGTCCATGAGCCAGAATCGACATAATCGTAGAACATGCGCGGAATTTTGCGCGCCGCCACTTGGCGCAAGTCTTCAATCTCAGTGATTCTATTTAATTTTGGGCTTAGATCTTTCATAGGGTTCTCGCTGATGATTACTCAGACAGTAATTGCTGTAAATCCATGACTGAAAACGGATAGTTAAGACGCCGCGTAGATGTCAATAGTACAGGAATAGTGGTAGCAAATTGCATCATTAGCGCCTCATCAAAATCGCTAATGTCGACATCGAGGCAATCAATAGGCTGCACCATTTGAAAGCGCGTTATCAAAGCTTTGGCATCTTCACATAAATGGCAGTGAGAGGTACCTAATAACCACCAAGCCTCACTATGATTAGCATCAGACAAATGTGGCAGCGCTGTCATGATAGAAGCACGTAGCTCTACCACTGATGATTTTGGTTCACTAAGCTGATAGCTATTAGGCTCATTCGTCATCTGTGTACTCATATACGTACTCTTACTTTAACTATGCAATACTTTTAACTATTCAATACTTTTAACTATCCAATATTCGGTCTTAAAATTTTAAAACCACAGCTTAATGCTTGCTATATGATAAAGAAATCAGAGCAATAATGACAGCGATTGCCCAATTAGGTAAGATAGCTTGCAATTCACCAAAGTTATTTTTAATTTATTATTTGGATACATAGCGCATGACAAGTTTTGGCAAAGTTATCAAAAAAATACTATTGGCCTTTATGTTGCTGGTAGTGGCTTTTCATGTGTTGGTTGCAGGCTTGCTATTGATATGGAAGACTCAGCCCATCAATAACAGTATGTTTATGCTCACACATCGCTTGACAGGCGGTGAGGTCACGCAAACTTGGGTGGAGTATGACAATATCGCCAAATCAGCCAAGCAAGCGGCTATCGTTAGTGAAGATTCAAAGTTCACTCAGCACAATGGCTTTGATCTTGAAGGCATTGAGGTGGCAATGAAAAAGAATGAAGCCTCTGGCAAAGCGTCCGCTGGCGGCTCAACAATTACCCAGCAGCTTGCCAAAAATCTATTTTTGACCTCTCATCGCTCTTACATTCGTAAAGGCGAGGAGGCAATTATTACCGTTATGATAGAGACTATCTGGGACAAACAGCGCATTTTGACCGCTTATCTTAATGTCGCCGAATTTGGCAACGGCATTTACGGTATAGAGGAGGCCGCGCAACATTACTTTGACAAATCCGCGGACAATCTTAACCGAGATGAGTCCGCACTGCTTATCGGTATGCTCACCAATCCCAAATACTATCAGGATAATAAAGGCGATAGACGCCTGCGCAACAAGCAGCGCATTATCAAAAAACGTATGAAAAACGCGGCTTTACCACAAGCGGCTTAATGGCTGATAACCAAAAATGTTCAGTGATCAAAATAAAAATAAAGGATGACATCATGAGTACTGCCAATAGCGATGCAATGGACAATAGAGCACTGGATGAGCATAGTCTCACATCGGATAAAGCGGTGACGCAAACGGCTTTGACCGAGATAGCTTGGCAGCGCTCTGAAGATGGTAGCTATTCGCCCAGCAGCTATATCAACCGTGATTTGTCCTTGTTACAGTTTCATCTGCGGGTACTCGCGCAAGCCGCCAATCCGCGTCATCCACTGCTCGAGCGTTTATTCTTTTTGATTATCTTTTCATCGAATATGGATGAGTTCTTTGAGATTCGCGTTGCAGGCATTATGCAAAAGCTTAATTTAGGCAACGTCGTTACAAGCCCACACGGTATGCGCCCAAGCGAGGTGCTAGGTGAGATATCCGCAGTTGCGCACAATGCTATCGATGAGCAGTACCGCATACTAAACGAAGATATCTTGCCCGCTCTTGCCCTTGAGGACATCCGCTACCTCAAACGCGATGAGCTTAACCCTGAACAATCAGCATGGATGAAGCGCTACTTTACTGAGCAAGTCTCACCTGTACTTACGCCGATTAGCATTGATCCTGCCCATCCGTTTCCGCGCCTCGTGAATAAGAGTTTAAACTTCATTGCAACGCTAGAGGGCAAGGACGCTTTTGGTCGTGATATCAATTTAGCGATTGTCCCTGCGCCGCGCAGTTTGCCGCGGGTGATTCGTCTACCTGATGAGCTCACAGGCGGCAAAGAGCACCACGTCATGCTCTCCGCGGTCATTCATGAGCACGTCGGCGAGCTGTTCCCTGGGATGAATGTCACCGGCTGCCATCAGTTTAGGCTGACGCGCAACGCCGATTTGGACTTAGCAGACGATGTTGATGATATCGCCAAAGCCTTAGAGGGCGAGCTTGAAAATCGCCGTTTTGGGGATAAAGTGCGCCTAGAGGTCACAACCGACTGCCCAACACCGATTAGCGATTATTTGCTCAATGAGTTTGAGCTGCATGATAACCAGCTCTACCGCGTTAATGGCCCTGTGAACCTTACGCGCTTACTTTTTGATTTTAATATTCCAAAGCTGCGTTATCAGCCCTTTACTCATATTATGCCCAAACCCTTTCGCCGCGAGGTAGATAAACTCGACAAGGCGACTAGTATGTTTGCCGCTATGCGTAAGCGTGATGTGCTCGTACATCATCCTTTTCATTCGTTCGCGCCTATTATCAATCTGCTGTGGCAAGCCGCTAGCGACCCCAAAGTGTTAGCGATTAAACAAACGCTTTACCGCTCAGGCACCAATTCTGAGATCGTCAAAGCGCTCGCCGCCGCTGCTCGTAATGGTAAAGAAGTGACTGCCGTTATCGAGCTACGCGCGCGCTTTGATGAGGCTTCTAACATCGCCGTTGCTAACTTCTTGCAAGAGGCGGGCGCGGTTGTGGTCTATGGCATCGTGGGCTACAAGACTCATGCCAAGCTTATGCTCATTGTGCGCCGTGAGGATGAGCGCATCCGTCGTTATGTGCATCTAGGGACGGGTAATTATCATGCGGCCAATGCCAAAGTATATACCGACTACGGACTCTTTAGCGCCGACCCTGACATCTCAGAGGACGTGCACAAGATATTTCAAGAGCTCACTGGCATGGGTAAGCCTGCTAACCTCAAAAAGCTCCTTCATGCACCATTCACTTTGCATGACAAGCTTATAGAGTTTATTGATGCTGAGATTACGCAAGCAAAGGCAGGCAAGCGCGCGCATATCATTATCAAAGTCAATGCACTTACCGAGCGCCGCTTGATTGACAAGCTCTATGATGCCTCACAAGCTGGGGTAAAGATTGAGCTGATACTGCGCTCTATGTGCTGCTTACGTCCGCAGGTCAAAGGTTTATCTGAGAACATCACTGTACGCTCTGTTATCGGGCGCTTTTTGGAGCATACGCGCGTTTATTACTTTTATAATGGTGGTGATGAGCGCCTGTACTGCGCAAGCGCTGACTGGATGGATCGCAACTTATTTCATCGCGTTGAGGTCGCTTTTCCAATTGAAGACAAAAAACTATTCAAGCAGATTTTTGAGGATGGGCTACAAAACTACCTGCAAGACAACGTACAAGCATGGACGCTCAATGGCAGCGGACAATGGCACAAGGTCAAACGCACAGATAACGAGCCTTTGCATATTGCGCAGGATTATTTATTAAAGGTTATTAATCGTGTCGGGGAACCAGTCTAATGATGAATGATAAGAGTGCAGGTAGTAAGCGACTCAAATAGTTACAAACTTGCTAGTCGTATCACATTTATTCACATTTAGACACCTGAGCACACTGGTATGATAAAGCTTAATGTCTCTATACTAGCTTTTTACACTTAGATACTCTGTACATGTAAAGCTGCACATATAGAGCTAAGTTATACATTTAGACCTAAGCTAAATAACTTTAGAACACTTATATAAAGGCTTGAAACGTTTAATCTCTACCAATAGATTTAAAGTGATAACAACTAAAATTCAGGAGTTTTACCATGAGTAACAATGACACAAAGAGCAACAATGACCCAAAATCAGAAGTAACCGATGCGGCGCAAAATGTCGATGCTAAGCAGCTCGAAAAAAACCTTAACAACGATGACGAGCAAGCTACCGATAATGATGATAATCAAGCGCCCTTTATCGATGAGTCGTTACGCACAGATCAGTAATCACAGCTCGTTAGTGTCAGCCAAATCTGATTAATTATAGCGTGTATACAAGGAGTAAGTTATGACTATACATAAGGAAAATGAACAACCCAATAACGAAGAAAGAGTCCCTGTTGACGATCCTGTAGCCGCAAAAGTGCTTAATCCAAAGGATAGCTACGAAGGCCGCAAATACGATCCTGAAATAGATGGACCGGAGCAAGCCTCACAAGAAACCGATGAGGTATACTCAGATCCCCGCAAAGAAGAAAACTTACCAGCAGGTGGCAAAAACGTCGCTGACCTAAATGCTCATGATTTGAGTCAAAACAACAATATCTAATTGATGACAGGACTTCTGTAGTAAGCCTATTAAATAATAATAAAGGACATAACAATGAAGACTAACGATCCAGCCCTGAGCAAAACACGTATTGATAACACCAATAGAGAAAGCGGCACTGCTATCGTTAATGACGATGCTCATAACTTAGCTTCAGACAACCACGAAAAGATCGAAGACAATACGACTGTTAACAAAGGCACTGACACTTTTGAAGATAACATAGTCGACAGCGAGCACGTCAAAGATGGTGATAATCCAGCGCGTCAACCTGATCGCCGCGATCAAGAAGGCAGCACGGCTTTTGATGAAAACATCAATGAAGATACGGTAGGAAGTGAAGCGCCGCAAAGTGATGAGATTACCGATCGCAATCGCTACGCGAATGTAAATAATGCGCAAACTCGTACATTAACGCCTGACGAAAAAGACTAGTCGCGATTGTGTATAAAATAAAAGGTACAATGTACAAAGGTATAGAGCGCAAAAGCACAGATAACGATAGTAAAGGAGTAGGGCATGAGTACGCCAAAAGACATGCATGATGATACCAATTACAAGCTAAAAGATTCTGATGACAATGAAGGTATCGTGCAAGACGACGCACTACAAAAAGCGAATCCAGCAGCTGCTGAGCGCGCGACGGATGATCATGATCCGCATCATATTGCCAAAGACAATAAGCAATACGATACTGACGTTACTGAGTCTAAAAGGTAAGTATCAGTTAGCATAAAATAAAAAAGCAGTGCCTAACAAATGCAGTGACTAACAATAGTCGCTGCTTTTGTTATTATTAAAAGACATCAATTTTTATTAAAAGACATCGATTATAAGCAAGCTAAATAGGTACGCCGCTATGAAAGCGTAGTTCATCGTCAGGCGTAGATATCAGCTCGCTCTCAATAGCTTTAAAAAAATCAACACGCTCGTTGATACAAGTATCAGACAACGACTGCGCCAATGCTAGATAATCTTCGAAATGACGACTCTCAGATTTTAGCAAGTAAAGATAGTACTTACTAAGGCGCGCATCATCTATCACATGGCTGAGCGCTGCAAAACGCTCACAGGAGCGTGCTTCGATAAATGCCCCTATGATCAGCACATCTATCATCGCGGCAGGCTCATAAGTACGTTTATGCTTTAACATGCCTTTGGCATAACGACCTGCACCCAAGTGCATCCAGTCTTGTCCGCGCTCTTTCATGATACCTAGTACTTGCTCGTAATGCAGCATCTCCTCGCGTATGAGTTGTGCCAGTTTGCACTGCAAATCATGGGCAAACTCATAGCGAAAGATAAGGTTCATCGCTGTTCCCGCTGCCTTTTTTTCGCAGTTGGCATGATCTTGAATAATTAGAGGTATATTATTCATTGCTGCATCAATCCAAGCTTGCGAAGTACGCGCGCCCAAAAACTTGTAGACCGCGCTCATATCAACTTTGGCAGGGGGTCGTAGTTGCTGGCCATCCTCGTCTTGTACTCTACTATCATCGCTGTCGTCCGCAAAAAAGACTGATGAAGTATTATTGGTCTGTGTTATCTCTAAGTGTTCAACATTCATAATCTGGTAGCTATCCATAAAGTATTAAATTTCATCACTGTGCACCGATTATATCAAGTCAGCTGCTATTGAGGCATGGCTTTGAGACTAAATAACTATTGAAATGATTACTTACAGTTTAACTTTACTCCTTAGTCGTCTACTCGATATGCAACACATAAGTTATCAAAGCCTGATGGAGCATAGGGTATCACTACAGAGCAATGTCAACATTTAGCCACAAAATAGCATATCCTTGTTAATTTTTTGATTTGATAGTAGGATAATATTTTGCGGTGTAGTTACAATCAAACATCAATCCCAAGACTAAATCATCAAGCGCCAAATACTTTGATGCCAAATACTCTTAAGCCATGTGTTTTTGAGTATTTATATGTCATCTACATTTAACAAAAACCTGATAGTCATAACTATTACCAAATCATAAGGACATCTGTATGAGTCAGTATTCTCAAACCAATCGTATCCAAAAAGGAATTCTTGCCATTGACCAAACCTTGTACGACTTTATTGAAAATGAAGTCCTACCCAAAGTTGGTTTTGACTCAGACAGCTATTGGTCAGGGTTTGAGAAGGTTATCAAAGAATTTACGCCGCGTAATAAGGCACTGCTTGCCACTCGTGATGAGATGCAAAAGCAGATCGATCAGTGGCATCTACAACATCCTACCAAAAACGGCGAAATCGATACCGCAGCTTATAAGCAGTTTTTGCAAGAGATCGGTTATTTGTTGCCAGAAGGTGAGGACTTCAAAGTCAGCACGCAAAATGTCGATGACGAGATTGCACATATCGCAGGCCCGCAGTTGGTAGTACCTGTACGTAACGCTCGTTATGCATTGAACGCCACTAACGCGCGCTGGGGCAGCTTGTACGACGCCCTATATGGCACAGATGTGATTAGCGATGAAAACGGTCAAGAAGCCACTGGCGGCTACAACCCAACTCGCGGCGCAGCCGTTGTCGCTTATGCCAAAAATTTCTTGGATGAGAACTTCGCTTTGGCCTCAGGGTCATACCGTGATGCAACAGGCTTTAAAGTTGTAGATGGCGCGCTTGAGATTGTACAAGGCGAGAGCAGCACCAAGCTACAAGATGCGAATAAGTTCGTAGGCTACGTCGGTGATGCCAATAGCCCAACAGGAGTATTGCTCAAGAACAACGGCCTACATGCCGAGATTCAAATTGATAGCGCTCATCCAGTGGGTAAAGATGACCCTGCTGGTATCAAAGACGTCTTGTTAGAGTCTGCTATTACTGCGATTCAAGATTGTGAAGATTCTATCGCTGCTGTGGACGCCGAAGAAAAAGTCGAAGTTTATCGCAATTGGCTAGGTCTTATGAACGGCGATCTGCAAGAGACCTTTGAGAAGGGCGGCAAGACGCGTACGCGTAAGCAAAACCCAGACCGCGAATATACGACGCCAGATGGCGGTAAGCTGATTTTGCCCGGCCGCTCGTTACTGCTTATCCGTAACGTCGGTCATTTGATGCAAAACCCAGCCATCTTAGTTGATTTGGGTGACGGGCAAGAACAAATCTTTGAAGGGCTTATGGATGGCTTGATCACCCCGTTATTAACTCTAAATGACCTAAAAGGCAAAAGCGAGCTATCCAACTCACGCAAAGGCTCTATGTACATCGTTAAGCCAAAAATGCATGGTCCTGATGAAGTCAAAATGGCAAACGACTTGTTCAATGCGTCAGAGGACTTATTAGGTCTTGAGCGTAATACGCTCAAAATTGGCATTATGGATGAAGAGCGCCGCATGACAGTCAATCTAAAAGAAGCGATTCGTCAAGCTAAAGAGCGCGTGATCTTCATCAATACAGGCTTCTTGGATCGTACAGGTGATGAGATGCATACTAGTATGAATGCTGGCGCGTTCGTACCT
This sequence comes from Psychrobacter sp. T6-4, assembly GCF_052258425.1. Lineage (NCBI taxonomy): Bacteria > Pseudomonadati > Pseudomonadota > Gammaproteobacteria > Moraxellales > Moraxellaceae > Psychrobacter > Psychrobacter sp. T6-4. The sequence continues at coordinate 88,478 of NZ_JBQQEZ010000004.1, read as the reverse complement.
AAAGGGGATATGAAGTCGCAAGCTTGGCAGCCAGCCTACGAGCAGTGGAACGTTGATATTGGCCTTGAAGTTGGCTTGCAAGGTCATGCACAAATCGGTAAAGGCATGTGGGCGAAGCCTGATGAGATGAAGGAGATGATGGAGACCAAGGCGGCGCATCCAAAATCAGGTGCTAGTACCGCTTGGGTACCCTCACCAACGGGCGCGACTTTGCATGCTATGCACTATCATCAAGTCAACGTTGCGGACGTACAAGACGAGCTAAAATCGCGCACGCGCGCCAGCCTCGATGATATCTTGACCATACCGCTCGCTGCTAATACTGATTGGAGCGATGAAGAGATACAAAACGAGCTTGATAACAACGCTCAAGGTATCTTAGGTTACGTCGTACGCTGGGTTAACCAAGGCGTTGGCTGCTCAAAAGTGCCAGATATCAATGATGTGGGTCTCATGGAGGATCGCGCAACACTGCGTATTTCAAGTCAGCATATTGCCAACTGGCTCCATCATGACGTGGTGAGTGATGAGCAGGTCATGGAAACCATGAAGCGTATGGCAAAAGTCGTCGATGAGCAAAACGCTGATGACAATAGCTACCAGCCTATGGCAAATAATTTTGAGCACTCCTACGCCTTTAAGGCAGCTTGTGATCTTGTATTCAAGGGTCGCGAGCAACCAAGCGGTTATACTGAGCCTCTATTGCATCAAGCTCGCCTAGATCTAAAGGCTAATTTTTAAAAGTAAATAATTAACCTGCCTGCAAGCTCGTTAAGAACAGCGTCATCTATCTTAGGATAGGTGGCGTTTTTTTGTAGGTAAAAATTTATTTATTAATGAATCCGGTTTTCTCGATAATAGTTATAGGTATTAAATAAAATGTAATAATATTTTTTCGGTTTACGAATGTTGTCTAAGGCAAGTAAAACGCTGTCTCTAGAGAATATTTGACACACAGTAGAAACAATTAGCTCAAAAAAATGTTGCAAATTATGTCAGAGTTGTTATGCTTATAGCCGAAGTATGAGTTTGGTAACGGATGTTACACATTGAAGTGTTAAAAGCCAAATTTTACATAAGGGTTACATGTAAGCATACGATTCTTTAAGTAATGGTTTTTACCTGATAGTGATAGACATACCACACTTTTTTGAACAGATTCCGGTCGTCAGTTACATATTTTATATTTTGAGGATTTGTGACGATACCATTACGGGCACCAGCTAATGATAGCCAGCCTACTACTAAAATTGTAAGTGGAGATTCCCATGAAAAAACTACTTTTAGCTACAGCAGTTGCTGCTCTATCTGTATCAGCGGCGCAAGCTGCTCCAACCGTCTACGGTAAAATATTCATTACTACTGACTATGTGAATGCTGATGGCAATAATATTCCATCAGATATTCTAGACGATGATAACAACATTGTTGGTCAGAACGTTGATGATGCTGATGCCGATTCATTACAAATTAACTCAAACATTTCACGTTTAGGCTTTAGAGGTACTGAGGCTATCACTGCTGAAACTGATGTTATCTATCAGTTAGAGTATGGCATCGCCGTTGATGGCGAGAGCAGAACGTTTCAAAGCCGTGATACCTATCTTGGTCTAAAAAACGCAAACTTCGGTGAATTCCGTTTTGGTCGTAACTACTCAGTTATCGATTACATCAATAACGTCGCGGTCAACGAAGGCTACTGGGATAACCTAGGTCCTGGCAGTGCTGACTTTAATAACCCAAGTCTTAGCGAAGCACTAAACTTGACTGACGGTAACCGTGTTAATAATTCTATCGTCTGGAAAGCACCTAAATATAATGACCTACCGTTATCACTAGCCCTTATGTATGGTGCTGATGAGACTTTTGTTGAAGACAGCGATGATCGCAACGAAGGTTACGGTGCCTCACTCATGTTTGACGCAGGTACTGGTTTTACCGCTGGTATCGCCTATAGCGATGATCTAAACATTGCAGGTGAAATCTTACGTGGTAGTGCTAGCGTTGATCTAGGTAACTATGTGGCTTACCCAGTACAACTTGGTGTCTTGTATCAACAAGCAGACTTTGACTTCAGCGGTTCTGAAAAAGAGAAAGGCTTAGTGGTAAGTGCTGAGATGGGCTTAACTAACTTTGCTCGCCCTGCAACAGTCTATACTCAGTACAACCATACTAATAACTTAGATGGTATTGATGATGCTGACTCAGACCAGCTAGTTGTTGGCGGCACGTATGAGTTTAAGAAAAACATGATTGCTCATGCTTATGCGGGTGCGAACTCAGCTGAAATTGGCAACTCTAATACTGATATCGATCTATTCGCTATCGGTGGCGGTCTAGAGTACTTATTCTAGTCCAGCCTTTTAGAACTTGTTTAAAAAACTCATCCTCAGGGTGAGTTTTTCATTAAAGAATTTTACTTACCAATCTTGACAAAATTACGAAGTGGAGACATTTTATGAAAAAACTACTTTTAGCAACTTCAATTGCCGCACTGTCTGTATCAGCTGCTAATGCTGCACCTACTTTATACGGTAAAGCCTTCCTCACTACCGATTATGTTAACGCTGAGCTTGACGTTGAAGAGACTGTAGACGCTGATTTTGACGGCGATATACAAAGAATCAATAACGATAGTGATTCACTGCAAGTGAACTCAAACATCTCACGTTTAGGCTTTAAAGGCTCTGAGGCCATCACTGCCAATACTGATGTCATTTATCAGTTAGAATACGCTATCAACATCGATGATAGCGGCGATGATAACATTGGCTTCAAAAGCCGTGATACCTATCTTGGCTTAGCTAATGAGCAATACGGTCAATTCCGTTTTGGTCGCAACTACTCAGTAACCGATTATGTTCTTGATAACGTACTAGTGACCAAAGGCTATTGGGATAACATTGGTGCCAGTAGTATTAATGGCGGAACCGTTGCTGAAGCGTTGACTATGACTGACGGCACCCGTATTAACAACTCTATCATGTGGTTTGCGCCTAAGTACAATGACTTGCCATTAGACTTAGTACTACAGTACGGTGCTGATGAGACTTTTGTCTCTGATAGCGATGATCGTGACGAAGGTTACGGAGCTTCATTGAACTACAACCCAGGCACAGGCTTTACGGTTGGTGTGGCTTATGATAAAGACATGACCATCAATGGAGACATCCTGCGTGGTACCGCAAGTTTAGATCTAAGTAACTACATTACTATGCCAATTACAATGGGACTGCTTTATCAGCAAGCTGATTATGATGGTCTTGGTGAAGAAGACGGCCTAATCGTTAGTGCCAAAATGGGTCTAGATAACTTTGCTCGTCCAGCAGCTATTTATGCACAGTACAATAAAACAGATAGCTTAAGTGGTCTTGACGGCAATGACTCTGACCAGTTTGTGGTTGGTGGTCAGTACTTCTTTAAAGACAATATGATTGCGCATGCTTATGCTGGTTATAACTCTGCTGATTTAGACAATGATAGATTCTTTACCCGTGAAGATGTAGACGGTGATAATGGTGAAGTTGTTAGTGTTCGTGGTAGCGGTGATGCAAACGTTCTTGCTATCGGTGCTGGTCTAGAATACTTATTCTAATCTAAATGCAAGACATGGTTTATTAAGAACTCATCCTTCGGGGTGAGTTTTTTGTTTGCTTTATTTAATCTTTAGAAATAGGTAAGCTTAAACTATCGATTTTAAGAATGGTTTGCATAGCTATCAGTCAACATTTTAATAAATAAGTAGAGACATGTTATGAATAAGCGACTCATCGCCGCGTCGATTATCAGTTTACCTATGACAACAACTTATGCCGCGCCAGAGATCTACGGCAAAGCTTTTGTCACGGCCGATTACGTTGATAGTCAAGCAGACTACAGTCATCGTAGTGATGTCTCTGATTTATCCGATAATGGGTCATTACAAGTCAACTCAAATTCTTCGAGACTTGGATTTAGAGGATCTGAGGCGATAACAGACAATACGGACATCATTTATCAGCTGGAATATGGCGTTGATTTTGATGGTGAGGGCAGCCGTAATCTATTGAGCCGAGATACCTATTTAGGTCTCAAGGGCAAAGGTGTTGGCGAATTTCGTTTTGGTCGCAACTCCTCTATTTTAAGTTATGCTTATGAGCCTGTCGTCACCAGAGCTTATTGGGATAATTTGGGCAAAACTAAGCTGGGTTCTGATGAGCTCGTCTCAGCGCTTAATATGATTGACTACACGCGCAAAGACAATTCAGTCATATGGATAGCTCCAACTTATAAGCATTTTAACCTAGTGGCGCAGTATGCAACTAATGAAAGCCAGAGCATAGGGCGTGATGATGGTTTTGGGGCGTCTTTAACTTATGATAAAGAAGGTATTAGAGCTGGCGTGACCTACAGTCAGGATATCGAGGTACGCGGTAGTATTAATGCCTCAAGTGAAGTTACTGACGGTGATGATGAGCAAAGTCTCGACTATAGCGGTGAGGTCATACGCGCTACGCTGACGGTAGATCTAGATGAGTATATTGATATACCAGCGCCGCTCACAATGGGGCTGCTATACCAGCAAGCGGATTATAATTTTAGAGGGTCTAAAAAAGAAAAAGGGTTGATTGCGAGCGCTAAGGCATCACTAGATAATTTTGCGCGTCCTACTAGCGTATATCTGCAGTACAACCAGACAGACAATCTAAATGGTATTGGTAATAATAAATCCAAACAGCTGGTGCTGGGTGGTGAGTATGATTTTAAAGACAATATCATCGCTCATGCTTACATCGGCAAAAACTCAGCGGACTATACTGATCTTGTGAATCAAAGCCGCGGCGTCGCTGATATTGAGGTCTTAGTCATTGGCGGCGGTCTTGAGTATTTGTTTTAATCTCATTGTCTAAAATGAGAGATTTGAGCGAGTTTAGCTTTTGCTCTATATTTCATGGCGTATTTTTAGTAAAATCCTTCTTTACCAATTATTGATGAGTACTATGACCAAATTTATATTTGTGACCGGTGGGGTCGTGTCCTCACTAGGAAAAGGAATCACCGCTGCTTCCTTAGCCGCCATATTAGAAGCGCGCGGCGTCTCTGTAACCATGACCAAGATGGATCCGTATATCAACGTCGATCCCGGTACTATGAGTCCCTTCCAGCATGGCGAGGTATTTGTCACCGAAGACGGCGCTGAGACAGATTTGGATTTGGGCTACTACGAGCGTTTTCTGCGTCACTCAAAGATGAGTAAGAGCAATAATTTCACCAGTGGCCGTATCTACCAAAACGTCCTTAATAAAGAGCGCCGCGGTGAGTATTTAGGTGGCACGGTACAGGTCATTCCGCATATTACTGATGAGATCAAAAGTAAAATTCTAGCCAGCGGTGAGGGCTACGATATCGCCATTATCGAGATTGGCGGTACGGTTGGTGATATCGAATCACTGCCCTTTATGGAAGCCGTGCGTCAGATGCAAGTCGAGCTGGGCCGCAATAGAGCCATGCTGATGCATTTGACACTAGTACCTTATATTGCCAGTGCTGGCGAGACCAAGACCAAACCGACTCAGCATTCGGTCAAAGAGCTGCGCTCTATCGGCCTGCAACCTGATATATTAATTTGTCGCTCTGATCATCATATCTCTCAAGACAACCGCCGTAAGATTGCGTTATTTACCAACGTGGAGGAGCGTGCGGTTATCATGTGTGAAGATGCACAAAGTATCTATCAGATACCTCGTACGCTTTATGAGCAAGATCTTGATGATTTGATTTGTGAACGTTTTGGTTTAGAAGTACCAGAAGCCGATTTGAGCGATTGGGATAAAGTTGTTAAAGCGCAGCTCAATCCTGTATCCACGGTCACTGTTGCTATGGTCGGTAAGTATGTTGAGCTACCTGATGCCTATAAGTCGATTAATGAGGCACTGCTTCACGCCGGCATCACTCATCAGACCAAAGTCGTCATTGACTATATCGATGCTGAACATCTAGAGAGCGACAATGCTCTATACGCGCGCCTAGGTGAGGCTGATGGCATTTTAGTCCCAGGTGGCTTCGGTGAGCGCGGTACAATGGGTAAGATAAAAGCCATTACTTACGCCCGCGAAAACAACATCCCGTATCTTGGGATTTGCTTGGGGATGCAGCTGGCAGTGATTGAGTATGCGCGTAATGTGCTAGGTATTGATGCTAATTCGTCAGAATTTGATCGCAAAACGGCAGAACCTATTATTGGTCTGATTACCGAGTGGTTAGACGAGCGCGGTGAGCTACAGATTCGTAGTGATGATTCAGATCTTGGCGGTACGATGCGCTTAGGCGCGCAGCAAGCGGAGCTGGTCGCAGGTAGTAAGCTTGCGCAAATATACGGCGCTAACAATATCACTGAGCGTCACCGTCATCGTTATGAGATGAACAATCGCTATATTGAGCCACTAGAGCAAGCTGGCATGATGATATCAGGCTACTCTGCCAAGCAGCATCTGGTCGAGTCGGTTGAGATCAGCGAGCACCCTTGGTTTATCGCGGTACAGTTCCATCCTGAATTTACTAGCTCGCCACGCGGTGGTCATCCGCTCTTTAATAGCTTTGTCAAAGCGGCAAAGAATTATAATGATAAATAAGCTATAGCAATTGTTTTAAACTTTAGCCAATAAAAGACTAATCTACGGATTGGTCTTTTTTTATATCCGATTGAGACGTTTAGCCCTCAATCTTTATCAAATAATGAACTAGGTTGAATTATGAGCTGAAAATAGCGAGAGACGATTACGTTCGTGGACTTTTCTTTATCGTTGTATCGGTTACAATAGCGATAAGTCTTAACATAAATTGTTGATAACAATAAATAGGAAAACGAATAATGGATAATGTATTACAGGCGCAATCACATATTGAGCTAAAGACCCCTAATAGCAAAATTATCAATATTGGCAACGATCAGCCGTTTGTACTTTTTGGTGGGATGAATGTCCTTGAATCAAAAGAGATGGCGTTTGAGATCGCTGAACAATACGTCGAGATATGTGAGCGTCTGGGCATCGGCTATGTGTTTAAAGCCAGCTTTGATAAAGCCAATCGCTCAAGCCTACACTCATATCGAGGCCCGGGGCTCGAGAAGGGTATCGATTGGCTAGGACAAATCAAAGAGAAGTTTCAAGTGCCGATTATTACTGATGTGCACGAGCCGTATCAAGCGCAGCCCGTCGCTGAGGTATCTGATATTATCCAGCTGCCTGCGTTTTTATCCCGTCAGACGGATCTGGTGGAGTCTATGGCAAAGACAGGCGCGATTATCAATATCAAAAAAGCACAGTTCTTAGCGCCGCATGAGATGCGTCATATTATGAATAAGTGCTTAGAGGCGGGCAACGACACCCTCATCTTATGTGAGCGTGGAAGTGCTTTTGGCTATAATAATCTGGTTGTCGACATGCTCGGCTTTGATACGATGAAGCAGATGAATGTGCCGGTGTTCTTTGATGTGACGCATAGCTTACAGCAGCCAGGCGCTCGTAGTGATAGCGCAGGCGGGCGCCGTGAGCAAATAACGACGCTTGCGCGTGCTGGCATGGCAACGGGACTAGCAGGACTGTTTTTGGAAGCGCATCCTAATCCAGAAACTGCGAAGTGTGATGGCCCCTGCGCGCTCAGAACCAGTCAGCTTGAACCTTTTTTAAGCCAGCTCAAGCAGATCGATGATCTGGTAAAAAGCTTTGCGGTGTTAGATACTCATTAAACAAGGGTGAGAGCAACAGAGTAGCTAATTTTGTAATAAAAGGATAAGGCAATGGCGATTAAGATGGCAAAGGTCAGCATTGAGAATATCGATGATGCTGAGGGTTTGGATAGTGTGATGACTGCGCTACAGAATATAACTGGCGTCACTGCGGTAGAGCTTGATGCGGATACTAGCACAGCGCTTATCCGCTATGACGATACCGATACCAGCATTCATGCGTTCACCGCAGCGATCAGTATGGTTGATTATGTGACGCAGCCATTTCCAATTGACGCGCCGCAAAACCCTGACAATTAAGTTTTAATCATGAGTAGTCGCGAACTTCTTTACCAAACTGAGTTGATGTTGGCGCCGATATCGCTTAGGGTATAAAGGTATCAGCATATAATGAGATGTTATTTCTAATTAAATAAAAAAGGAGCCTAGCATGGCACATCAAACTCGAATTATTAAAATTGACGGTATGACCTGTGACAAATGCGTAGAGAGTGTACACGGCGTGACCACTGAGCTTGAAGGTCTCATCAGCATGACGGTTGAGCTACCAACCAATCAGGCGACGGTTACTTTCGATGATACTATGACCAGCGCTGAAGATATTGCTTCGGTCATTACTGAAGGCGGTTTTGATGCCGAAGTCGCTAACTCATAATTTGAGAGTACGATCTCAAAACCAGCTATTATGGCTGGTTTTTTTAATGGCAGTCTCATTACTGAGTGGTAGCAAGGCTATTCACTACTGACAACCGCTTAATCACTTGCATTAGCAGTAATAGCAACCATCTTATTACTATAGTATGTTTTTTAGTATAATAAAATGCATTGCTAAAAATTGTATCCCTATCCATCGTATTTTGAGTTTTATCTATGACTGATTCTAGCGCCGCGACTGATTCTAACTATGATGCTGATACTGCTAACAAGGTTAGCAATGAGGTTAACACCGATGTTGAGTCAAACACTCAGCAAGCGCCGCAACGTGCGCATTTGCAATTGGCGATTGACGGTATGTCGTGCCAAGCCTGTGCCTCGCGTATTGAAAAGGTACTCAATAAAAAGCCCTCTATCTATGAGGTGAGCGTCAACTTCGCAGGTGAGACTGCCAATGTTGACTACAACCCTATTGAGACCACACCAGAGCAAGTCACAGAGTGGGTCAACAAGACAGGCTTTGTCGCCAACCTGCAAGCTGGTGACTCGCTGTTTGCGCAAAACGATGAGGATACGGCAACCAAAAGGCCATGGCGACTGATTGCGCTTTGGATATGTCTGGTGCCATTTTTGGTGGGTATGGCAGGCATGCTAGTAGGACAGGGTATGGCGTGGATGCCGCCAGTATGGATACAGTTTATCCTGGCGACGATCGTCCAGTTCGGTTTGGCATTGCCTTTTTATAGTAGTGCTTGGGCGTCACTCAAAGGTGGCCTCGCTAACATGGATGTACTTGTGGTCATCGGTACCGTGACTATTTGGGCGTATTCTACTTATCTGTGGCTGACGCATGGTGATGGCAGTCTGGCGAGTTTGTTAAATATCGAAGGTCATGGCCCTGGGGTATATTTTGAAGCCGGAGTGATGGTCATCGCCTTTGTACGTACAGGGAAATATCTAGAAGAGCGTACCAAAAAGAGAAGTCTGAATAGTATTGATTTACTGCTATCGCTCACCCCAGATGAAGTTGAATTAGAGCAGCCCAATGGCGATTTTCACAATGTTGCTCTAAAAGACGTGCAAATTGGTGATATCTTGCGGGCTAAGCAAGGTAGCCGCGTGGCAACCGATGGCACTGTTGTTGACGGTAGTGGCTGGTGCGTCGAAGGTCATTTGACAGGAGAGTCGGTACCGCTCAAAAAAGACGTTAACGATACGCTACTGGCAGGCGCGCTCGTTGAGAATGGTAGCTTGCTGTACCGCGTCAGCGCGAAGGGTAGTGATACCAAGCTTGGCGACATGGTACAAGCGCTCAGCGACGCTCAGGGCTCAAAGGCCAAGCTGGCGCGCCTTGCCGATAGAGTCACCGCTATTTTTGTGCCCGTCGTAGTGGCCATTGCCGTTGCGACTTTTGCACTGACATGGTGGTTTACCAGTAGAGTCGATACCGCACTAATGCATGCTGTATCTGTCTTAGTCATCGCCTGTCCTTGTGCGTTAGGCCTTGCCACGCCTGCTGCGATTATGGCAGGGATGGGGGTCGCGGCGCGTCATGGCGTCTGGTTCAAAGACGCGCAAAGTTTAGAGGCAGCGGGCGATATAGATACAGTTGTGCTGGACAAGACAGGTACGCTAACGATAGGTAAACCTGTGATTGTCGATCAAGTTATGGTCGATAAGTCGTTAGCTGTCGATGATGTGTTACAGATTGCCGCAAGTGTGGAGGCTCATGCCAGTCATCCGCTAGCGACTGCACTTATCAATGCAGCTATAGAGCGCAATCTGCCATTACTAGACGTCACTGACGTCAGCGTCATCAAAGGCGCAGGTATTCAGGCCACTATCGCAGGCTTAGGACTCATAAAGGTGGGCACAGCTGAGTTTTCTGAACTAAATTTACCTAAGCATATGCCCAAGGTTTGGAGTATTGCCAGTACGGTCGCTGTGAGTATCGATGATGAACCGCTTGGCGCTTTTGCACTAGCAGATGATCTAAAAGACGATACGCCGCAAGCGATTGCCGCCTTGCAAGCCGCTGACATTAATGTGGTGCTTATGAGTGGTGATAAGCAGTCTGTGGTCGATCATGTAGCAGGGCAACTGGGTATCACCAAAGCTTATGGCACGATGAGTCCGCGCGACAAGGCCAGTCAGATTGCCAAACTTCAAGCAGCAGGTCACAAAGTGGCAATGGCAGGTGACGGCGTCAATGATGCACCCGCTATGGCGACCGCTGATGCCAGTTTTGCGATGTTTGAGGGGACTGATGTGGCACAGCACAGTGCGTCTGCGCGCTTGATGGGCGAGTCGCTCATGCATATTGATGCGGCGCAAAAGATCGCTCAGGCCACGGTACGCAATATCAAACAAAACTTATTTTTTGCGTTTATTTATAATTGCTTGGGTATTCCTCTGGCAGCTTTTGGATTTTTGAACCCGATGATAGCGGCAGCAGCGATGGCGCTTAGCTCCATATCAGTCTTGATGAATGCCCTACGCTTAACGCGCTTTAAGACTGAGGTTGAGCTGACGAATGCCGTGTCAGGTTCTAATGCTAAGGTGAATACTAGCAAACCAAAAGTGATAGATGCTTAACATTTGCAATCATAAAATCTTATTTGTTTATCATGTAGTTTCGCGCTCTAACTGACGCAATGAATCGCTTATTGTTGTCTCGAAGATGGGCGATGTTTGACAAAATTTATGCTATGATGCCAAGCATTATCACCAAATTTATTTTTGTTTATAGCTTGCCCTTTTTATCCCACAAACTTGGCATGACCAAAGGAACGATTAGACATTATGTACGCTGAAGAAACCACTAACGATATCGCTATCAAAGACATCCGCGCTCGTGAAATTTTAGACTCACGAGGTAACCCAACGATTGAAGCTGATGTGATCTTAGCTGATGGGACTATTGGTCGCGCTGCTGCACCAAGTGGCGCGTCAACAGGCTCACGTGAAGCGCTTGAGCTACGTGATGGCGATAAGGATCGTTATATGGGTCGCGGCGTCAAAAAAGCAGTGGCTAACGTCAACAGTCAAATTCGTAGTGCTTTGATGGACAAAGACGTCACCGAGCAGCAAGCGATTGATGATGCAATGATCGCTCTTGATGGTACCGAAAACAAGGACAACTTGGGCGCTAATGCTATGCTCGCAGTGTCTCTTGCTGTTGCCAAAGCTGCCGCAAAGGCGCAAAGCTTACCGCTACATCAGTACATTGCTAATCTGCGCAATCAGACGTCGCTGACGATGCCGGTACCTATGATGAATATCATCAATGGTGGCGAGCATGCGGATAATACGGTTGATATCCAAGAGTTTATGATTGAGCCTGTAGGCTTTACTAGTTTTTCAGAAGCATTGCGTGCCGGTACAGAGATTTTTCATAGCTTAAAGTCGGTGCTTAGATCACAAGGCTTAAATACTGCTGTTGGTGATGAAGGCGGCTTTGCTCCTGATCTGCGTAGCAATGAAGAAGCCATTACTGTCATTATGCAAGCGATTGAGCAAGTAGGTTATAGCGCAGGCAAAGACATTTACCTAGCGCTCGACTGCGCCGCTACTGAGTTTTATAAAGACGGTAAATATGTCTTGGCAGGCGAGGGCAACAAGTCCTTTGATAACCAAGGGTTTTCCGATTACCTCGTTGGTCTTACTCGCCAGTACCCTATCATTTCTATCGAGGACGGTTTAGATGAGTCCGATTGGGAGGGCTGGAAGTATCTAACCGAGCAAATCGGGGATAAAGTACAACTGGTCGGCGATGATTTATTTGTGACCAATCCTGCTATTTTGCAAGAGGGCATCGATAAGCATATTGCTAATGCTATTTTGATTAAGTTTAACCAAATTGGCACCTTATCAGAGACGCTTGATGCTATTTATTTAGCGAAGAAAAACGGCTACGCCACGATTATCTCGCACCGCTCAGGTGAGACTGAAGATAGCACGATTGCTGATCTTGCCGTAGGTACCGCAGCAGGTCAAATTAAGACAGGCTCCTTGTGCCGTTCAGATCGCGTTGCTAAATACAACCAGCTTTTGCGTATAGAGCAGCAAATTCGTGCCAGCTATCGCGGCGCTGATGAGTTCATCGGTTTACGCGGTTAAAACCATTCAAACAAAGCAGTGTGTGATTTTGTACCCAATGACATACTGCTTTTTATTTGTACTTAGTATCCTTATATTTTGCGCGCCTACTATGAAATACTTTAGCCAGTTTATACTATTAGCTTTTGCAGTTGCTGTGTTGATGGGCCTGCAATATCAATATTGGCTGGGTGAAAACGGTCGATTTGAGCATAGTAAGCTCAGTGCCCAGATTGATAATCAGCAGCAGCTCAATGACAACCAAGTTGCAGCCAATAACTTACTACGCACTGACGTAAGCGATTTAAAAAATGGACTTGAGGCCGTAGAGGAGCACGCGCGGCTAGATTTGGGGTTGATCAAACCCAATGAAACCTTTGTTCAGATATCTACTGCACCAACAACGCATAGTCAATAACATAGCATATGGCGATGCTATAACTTATCATTAGTATGAGCTCTTTTTTTATCACGAACCTCTCACATGAATAAAACCCCTAAATTGCATGCAATGATTGTCGCTGCTGGTCGCGGCAGCCGCTTTGGTGCGTCTGTGCCTAAGCAATATACTATTCTCGGCAATCAGACTCTATTGCAGCATAGCGTTGGGAGATTAGCTCAAAGCGAGCAGATTACCGAGTGTTTGCTCGTTGTGGCAGCAGATGATAATACAGCGCAAAATCTAAAATTTGCAATGCCTGTTTTCTACGCCACTGGTGGTACTGAGCGTTGGCAATCCGTCAGCGCAGGGATAGAGGCCATCATGAGTAAAGGCGCAAGTGATGATGATTTGATTCTTATTCACGACGCAGCACGTCCTACTGTGCCTTTAACAGATATAGATGAGGTTATTGCGGCGGCCAAGCTTGAGCCTTATGGCGCTATTTTAGCAGCACCAGTAGCGGATACTCTAAAGCAAGCGCAGCAGGACGATACCTCATGGTGCTACGTCTCTCATACTGTTGATCGAGAGGGCATGTGGCAAGCACAAACCCCGCAAGTCTTTCGTGCAGGAGCGCTCACAAAAGTACTTGAGCATGTGGCGCTGCAACATTTGAGTATCACTGATGAAGCCAGTGCTTTTGAGTATCTAAACTTACCAATAAGACTCGTTACTGGTAGTCGGCAAAACATCAAACTGACCTACGCCGATGATGAGCTACTCATTTTATCTTTAATACAGTCACAAAAATAATTTGATGAGCTACCGCAAAATGTAGGGTGGAGAGCGTAAATAAAAACAACTCTCATCTATATATTCAATATTTGATATATAATTGTCAATAACTAATAATTATAATTCTGACTAGTCAGAGAAATTATGTTTTGCTATTGGTACGTAATTAGCCTATGATGTAACCATCTTAATACAATAAATATAAAACAAATTAAATCAATAATATAAGACTAGTTTTAGTAGTTATTGATTTACAAACCGTATAATAATAAGGAGAGGCTGATTGTCACCTGTGCATGCTATGACAAATTCAGATACCAAAGATCTTTATCAACTGGTTTACATCAGCCGCATTACTACTGCTGGACTTGTAGGTTCTAGCACACTCAATGATATTGCAAAATTAGCGACACAGAACAATTACAACAACGATATTACGGGTATCCTTTGTTACGGCAATGGCTACTTTTTTCAGTGTGTTGAAGGTCGCGAGCAAGACCTGACAAACCTAAAAAACCGCTTACTATTAGATGATCGTCACAAAGATTTAAAGATACTAGACTTCTCAGAACTTGATGAGCGTCATTTTTCTGGATGGTCGTTACGCTCAATTGTACTTGAGCGCTGTATGGTCAAGGATATGAGAATCAAGGCATTGATGCCTTTTAAACCTTATAATTGGAATTGCGATGAATACTTACAGTTCTTAGAGGTATTGCATCATTTATATGATGATATTGATCAAAAAGGTGAGTCTGATACTCAGCCTATTAAATATAGTGCGCTTGGCGTGACACTTAGCAAAGTTGTCGGTGAACACCAAGCTTTCTTTTTAATTCAATCTGTACTAGCCTTATTAATCATTATGACTATACCTTGGCTACTTATGGCGGATAAAATCTAAAACCTAAAGTCTAATAAAAGCTGACAACAATGAACTGACCCCCATAAGTGGTGTCCAACTTATGGGAGTCAGTTCATTGTTGTCAGCTTTTTTATACCTTAGGTATGAGGGATATACGAGCAGTTTTGCAAACACACAAACATAAAAAAACCTTCAAGCTCTATCATAGAGTTTGAAGGTTTTGAAATGCCAAAGCATTTATATATGGCGTCCCCAGGGGGATTCGAACCCCCGTTACCGCCGTGAAAGGGCGGTGTCCTAGGCCTCTAGACGATGGGGACTAGGTACTACATCTTCAGCTGCTTTCACCATTTATGCCGAAGTGGTGCATATTCTAATAGCGTCGATGCTTACTGTCAAGCCTTTTTCGACGTTTTTTCAACATCAAATATCTTTTTTTGAGTGCACGTCTTGGATGTAGATTTTTACGTTTGAGATGGTAGCGAATCCATAGTGAGGTAATAGCACTAATCGTCAAAGCAAGTGCCATATAGCCAAAGATAGTGCCCCATACCATGTAATGTGGTTCCATAACCAAATCCCTCTTAGTAAACCTAGCACTTTCAATTATAAATAACTGAGGTTATGTTGATGACTTAGCTCATCTAAGGGATGTCTTTAGGTTATGCTAGCTATCAATAGCCATATCTTCACCAATCACATACCAAGATGTCAAAGTACAAAATAAATACTAAAGCGCTATAAAAGGCATATACCTAACCTTAAAATTAGTCGCTGTCTTATTAGTATCTATTAACCTTGAGCGATAAACCAGTGCTAGCAAACTAAAGTTACATGTTACTTATGTTTTGTTAGCATCAGCTTCTATGTGAGTGTCTGTAGGTTCTGCGTATAGTGCATTGGGCAGCATAGGGTAGTGATTGAGAATATGACAGAATAGCTCGGCTGTTTTTTGGGTATCATATAGCGCCGAATGGGCATCATTACCGTCAAACTCAAGCCCCGCCGCCTTGCAAGCGCGGGCGAGTACTGTCTGACCAAAAGCAACCGCTGCGAGTGTCACCGTATCAAACACTGAAAACTGATGAAAGGGGTTGTGGTTTTTGCTATTGGTACGCACAACTGCAGCGTTCAAAAAGTTCAAATCAAAGTGTGCATTGTGACCGATTAGCACGCACTGGCGGCAGTCCTCAGCTTTTCGCACTTCTTTTAGACCCTTAAATATTCGTCGCAGAGCAGTTTTTTCATCTTCTGCAATAGCTTTACGCATTGGGTTGTTTGGGTCTATACCCGTAAACTCGAGCGCGCGCGGCTCTAAGTTTGCCCCTTCAAAAGGCTCAATATGAGCGTTCAGCGCTGCGCCAGGATAAAATACCCCTTGCTCATTCATCAAGATAGGAATACAAGCGATCTCTAACAGGGCGTCAGTTTGCGCGTTGAATCCTGCAGTTTCGACATCGACGACGACTGGTAAGAACTTACGAAAGCGCTCTTTTAAGGTCATTGGCGCTGGAATGTTAGTGGTATGATCATCTGTTTGGTCACCCACTGGTTTTATATCGGTCGTCGTATCGATAATATCCTTGTCTACTACAGCTACATTTGTATTATGGCTTGTATTACTTTGAATGGTCATATCAGGTTGTATCACTTGTTATAAGGGGTGGTGTTAAACTTTTAGCGACCAAGGCAGGGTTTCACCCGCCATGAGCGGCGTTAAAGTTGAGCCATCAAAGTAAGGGTAGTCACTGGGCACTTGCATTGGGGTTTTTACCAAAGTAATAGTACTCTCATTCACAGGCAAGCCATAGAACTGTGGCCCAAAACGACTAGCAAAGCCTTCTAATTTATCTATCTTACCGACACTATCAAAGGCAGTGGCGTACAAAGGCATGGCGATCGACGAGCTATAGCAACCCGCGCAGCCGCAAGCGTTTTCTTTTTGATCAGTAGCATGCGGCGCTGAATCTGTACCCAAAAAGAACTTGGGATTACCACTGGTCGCCACGTCGAGTAGCACCTTTTGATGTTTTTCGCGCTTTAAGATGGGTAAGCAGTAAAAATGCGGCTTGATACCACCAAGCAGTAAATGGTTGCGATTAAACATGAGATGCTGCGGGGTAATTGTCGCTGCAATCTGGTTGCCTTGTGACAGTACAAAATCAGCGGCATCACTGGTCGTGATATGCTCTAGTACGATTTTTAGCGTTGGAAATTTTACGATAATTTGCGCTAAGACATCGTCTAAAAAGCGTTTTTCACGATCAAAAATATCAACGTGGTCGTGCGTGACTTCGCCATGCATAAGTAGCGGCAGATCGTGTTTTTCTAGCGCTTCAAAAACATCTACCAGACCATTGATATCTGTAACACCATCTGCAGAGTTGGTCGTCGCTCCAGCGGGATAGAGTTTGACCGCCTCGACGATGCCAGATTTTGCTGCATTTTCGATATCTTGTACGCTAGTATGGTCCGTCAAATATAGCGTCATACGCGGGTCAAAGCCAGTTTTGCGCTCAGATGCAAGGTTACTCTCTTCTAGATGCCTGAGAATACGGGCGCGATAATTACGAGCCTCGTCAAAGGTTTTGATTGGTGGTACTAAGTTTGGCATGCAGATGACGCGGTTAAAACTCTTAGCTGCATGAGCGACAGTTGTCGCTAGCGCTTGATTATCACGTAGATGAATATGCCAATCATCTGGCTGCAAAATAGTAATTTGTGTTGTCGAATCAGTAGTCGGGTTCATAGCACTCTATTATTAGATGTAAAGATTGAGGAGGGTGATTGTTGATCGTATTTGGCTGTGGTCATAGTAACAGATTTGCTAGCTTGACTGAATATGCACGTCGCCTCTATGCCTAATTTATTGAACCCGCTGTTCCTGCAATTGTTAAATTTAAAGATGAATCCATACATAAAGGGCGGTTTGGCGTAGTGATACTTTTGCCTATAGTAAATATGATGTACACTGAGCGTCTTATTGACCGCTTAATGTTTATTAGCACTCTTTTGTATTATCAACTTATCATAACAGGAGTTATTTATGGCTCAGCTTGATCCCAAAAATATTAATAAAATTGTACTCGCCTACTCAGGTGGTCTTGATACCTCAATCATCGCCAAGTGGCTACAAGAGACTTACGACGCTGAGGTCATTACCTTTACCGCTGACATCGGTCAGGGCGAAGAGGTTGAGCCAGCTCGCGCCAAAGCACAAGCGATGGGTATTAAACACATTCATATCGAGGATCTACGTGAAGAGTTCGCTCGTGATTATGTGTTCCCGATGTTCCGCGCCAACGCGATTTATGAGGGCGAGTACTTACTAGGTACCTCTATTGCGCGTCCATTGATTGCCAAGCGTTTGGTTGAAATTGCCAAAGAACACAGTGCTGACGCTATAAGCCATGGAGCGACGGGCAAAGGCAATGATCAAGTACGCTTTGAGCTTGGTGCGGTGGCTTTATCACCAGATGTGGTCACGATTGCTCCTTGGCGTGAGTGGGATTTGTCGAGCCGCGAAAGCTTGATGGACTATGCCAAAGAGCATGACATCGCTATCGACTATGCAGGCAACAAGACCAAGTCGCCTTATTCAATGGACGCCAACTTGCTACACATCTCTTATGAGGGCGGTATCCTAGAAGATCCGTATGCTGAAGCAGAAGAAGATATGTGGCGCTGGTCAGTCAGTCCAGAGAACGCGCCTGATGAGGCTCAGTATTTAGAGCTAGAATATGAAAAAGGTGATATCGTTGCAATCGATGGCGAAGCGCTAAAGCCTTATGAGGTGATGATTAAGCTTAACGAGATTGGTGGCAAGCACGGTATTGGGCGCTTAGATATTGTCGAAAACCGCTACGTCGGTATGAAGTCACGTGGCTGCTATGAGACACCAGCGGGTACGATCATGCTAAAAGCACACCGCGGTATTGAGTCATTGACCCTTGATCGTGAGGCGGCGCATCTAAAAGATGAGCTGATGCCGCGCTACGCTAAGATTATCTATAATGGGTATTGGTTTAGCCCTGAGCGTATGATGCTACAAGCTATGATTGACAAATCACAAGAATATGTCAACGGTACCGTACGCGTCAAACTATACAAAGGCTGCGTGAGCGTAGTCGGTCGTAAGTCAGATGATTCCTTATTTGATGAAAAAATTGCTACTTTTGAAGATGATGCAGGCGCGTATGATCAAAAAGATGCTGAGGGCTTTATCCGTCTAAATGGTCTACGTTTAGCTATCGAAGCCAGCCGTGGTCGTGATTTGTCAAAATAACGCAGCTCTATATCAATCAAAGAACAATAAAAATCTAAAGAGCAATAAGAAAGAGGCATCAAATATGATGTCTCTTTTTTTATAGCTTTTATAACCTCTTCATCTTTATAACTTCCTTACCTTTATTATTTAAAAGACTAATGCTCAGCATTGTCACTTATTTTTTCTATAACTTCTTGTTGCTGGGCGCTCTCACGCTTATCTTTTTGGACAACCTTTTGAGTCACACTAGTTCTAGGATCGGCCTGCTTTGCTTGATACTTAATCATGGCCAAAACGCTCAAGAAAGCTATGACTGCTAGAGTAATCCAAATAACAGGATTCTTCCAAAGTGGGTACGACTTAAAAGACGCGGTGCTATCAGCGCTAGTGGCTTGTGCACTGTCAAGACCACCGAGTAGTGCTAGGTTCACAAGTGGCGGCGTAGGAGCACTAGCGGGCTCTGAGGCAATCTGCAAACGATTGCGACTTAAATAGATATCAGCTATTTTTGCCAGCTGCAATAACCAGCGCTGATGCGGTAATGCAATAGCGCTCATAGGCTCGAACATGAGTAAGTCATCATGCTGATCGCGCTGAACGTTTTGGGCTGAGCGCCCAATCGCTTTTAAATAATTAGGCGTCGCTTGTTGCATGTCCTGTACGGGATGCACTTGAGTACTATCAAAGCCTGTTAGCTGATACCAATAGCTATCAAACGGCGAGATGTTGTTTGTTTTTACAATCTCAGTTCTCACAATTTCAGCCTGTACGACCTCAGTATTTGATACAGCCAAATCTGCTGGCACGTTGTTTTTGTGCTCAAGCGTATGATCAAAACGCGCTGCTGCCAAAAACTGAGGCTGCAGTGCAAACCATTTATCTAGCTCCTCACTATCTAATTGACTATATTCTGACAAAATAGCCAGCTCACGTATAGCGATGACGCATAGTGAAGTCAGTAGGGTGTTAACCTTTATAGGACTAGCATCGATCTCGTCGGCGATACGAGAACAGGCTTGCTCGATAGTGGCACTATCTAAAAAAAGGGTATCAGTAACATCGTGACGATGATAAAGCGCGCTTTTGATGGTCTCAAAGCTCATGGCATTATGTTGGCGCAGATCTTTTATCGCGCTACGTCCAAATAGCTTTTTGCTGACGGCTTGACTACTGTGACGCTGATGATAGGCAAGTAATGCGCTGACAATGGCTTGCAGGCTTGTTGTGGTAGCGCGGCGTGCTTGCGGTATAGACAGGGCTGCTGCATCGGCTAACAAGGATACTATGGGCTGCGTATCTTGATATAGAAAATCATACATCGACACGCTGGTCGGTGAAATAGTCGTCATAATCTGCTAGCATCAAAAATGTACACCTATATTACGGTGCTAAAGAGCCTGATACAATCCCCTCTTACAGATTTTATCGTCATATCTAAAAACTGATTTTTCTACTTGTTTTTTTGTTAAATTGAAACGTTCATTCTTTTAAGTGGTGTTACTACATTTGAGGATCACAACTATGGATAATAAATCCAGCAAGCATATTTTGATCAATATTAAAGCGCAAACTTTAGCGTTATGTTGTGATGAAGCTGTTCTTAAGCAGTATAGAGTCTCTACAGCCAAGAGTGGTATCGGTAGCCGGCAAGACAGTGGCTGTACACCGCTGGGTCAGCATATTATCGCTCAAAAAATCGGCGATAAGGCTTCTAAGAACACCGTATTTGTCGGTCGCGTGCCTACGGGTGAGATTTACGAGTCGAGTCTTGGCGCTCAGCATCCTAACCGAGATTGGATACTCAGTCGTATCTTATGGCTAAGAGGTCTTGAAAAGGGTGTTAATAAAGGATATAACGAGCACGGCGGCTGCGACACATTTAATCGTTATATCTATATTCATGGTACACCTGACAGCGAACCTATGGGAATCCCATACTCGCATGGTTGTATCCGCATGCGTAGTGATGAGGTTGTCGAGCTGTTTGATTGGGTAGAAGAAGGTACACCTGTCACTATCGTTGAAAGCTAAGAGCAAAGGTTAAAGGTTAAAAGCAAGCTAACTTCGACTCGTTGAACAAACAAAAAAAGACAGCTCATTTGCATAGTGCTGTCTTTTTTGATGTAAATACTACCAAAACGGTGTTTGCTCGCGAACTTTAGATAGGCGCTTATTGCAGCGTTTATGACTCTTTGCAAGCTTAGCTGCGAACCATCCTGCGCCATACAAGGCTTGGCTGTCTGTCACTGATTTTTGTTGATAGCGCTGCTGATACTGGCTGTAGTCGTGATATTGTCCTAGCGCCTTTTGTGCTTTTTTTAGACGCTTTAGCCAGCGCTCGCTTTTCTTTTTTGAATACAAAGGCGCTGCAAACGCGCTTAGGTAACGTAAGTCCTTGAGGCGGCGACGTACTTTATGCAGTGCCTCTATATCGCTGTTATTTGAATTACCAGCGCTTAACTCTCTAAAATCTTGCTCTGCTTTTAAGCGTTTACTATCTCGTTTGGATAGTATTTTTGGGAGTTTATCTCGCGCAAGCTTATTTGTCTTGGTATCAGTGCTTGCATCGCTCATGGTAAATGCAATGAGCTCAAGTAAAGTTAGCTGAAAGTCGTTAGCGCGCACCGCGTCAATAGGGGAGATTTTGATCTTGTCGATTTGCGTGCTCCAATCGACGCTTGGCGCACCTTGCTCAATAAGCGCAGGCTCGATATGCGTGATTATATTCGTCAAGTCGCGATACTCACCGAGAAGTCTTTGTGTCTGCTTGAGGATAGGCTGCCATTCAGGGTTGATTTGTTCTGAGAATTTTTTAAATGATTTTAGCGCTACTCGTAAGCGATGAATACCGATGCGCAGTTGCAGAATATGCTCGTCATCGTCGCTACCTGCCACAATGGCGCTACTGTTCGGCAGTATCTGCAATAAACAATTATGAACTGCTGCGCGTACAAATACAGGCAGGCTAGTGTCTTTATCGATATCGAAGTGCTTAAAATCTGTCTTGACCGCTGGGCTGTGCGCTTGTTCGTTAATTAATAAACCGCCACGCTCCGCTTTAGTCACTGTTGATAGGCACAGCTTATAGCGTTTGCACCATGTCTTGGCAGTAGCAAATAAAAAGTTCACTTCTCCTGATATCAGTTCAAACTCTATCTCCTGAATAGGGTAGCGCTTTTTGGTACCACTAATAATTTCACCATAATCATAGGCAAGCTCAATAGCGGTTTTATTGCCATCCTCTTTTTTACTATCATCTTCTATGATGCTAGTGCCTTCTAGCAGGCGTGTGATACGCATGACATCAGTGACGTATTGACAGGTTAACTTTTTACTTAATTTTTTGAGATTAAAATCCGCCAGTATAGGTTCGATTGGAGTGTCTTGATACAAGCTAAGATCAGGCAGTAGCGTATCTGTCATGAGCATGAGATTGACTTGCTCGTTATCTAATATTGCATTGTGCTCTGTGCGCGCGGCAATACCATCGCCGCCAGCTTTGATGGTCTGAACCCAAGTGTCACCCTCTAAGCGAATACGTAGACCAATACCAGCTTGAGCCAGTAGTTGCTTTGGCGTATCAAAATAATAAGCCGCCATATGCGTTTGTTTAGAGGATTTGACCTTGGTTTGACGCATCAGACCTTTGAGCCGCGACTCTGGCACTAGAAATTTCAATTCTATCTCTTGCATCATATTCTCCTATATTGTGTAAGTTTTGCCTGCTAAGCTTGGCATACATTACAATCATCGTATGAGAGAGGGCGGCTGATGACAAGTAAAGTTTTGACGTTTTGGCAATAAAAAAGCCGCCCTACGTGTAGTAGAGCGGCTTTTAGTTTTAGATATTGAGCTTAGCGTTTAAAGCCCAGTTTCTAAAGTTTGGCGATTAGCCGAACTGGTTCATGGTGTTTTTGCCACCACCAGCTTTTAGAGCGTTGTCACCTGAGAAGATCTCTTTGTGATCATCACCAAGGTCAGAACCCGCCATAGCTTGGTGCTTCACGCATGAGATGCCTTCGCGGATCTCTTTACGTTGTACGCCAGCGGCATAAGCAAGCATACCTTCTTCACCGAAGTAGCCTTTAGCCAATTCATGTACGCTAAGAGCAGTAGTGTGATAAGTAGGTAGAGTAATTAGATGATGGAATACACCCGCTTCACGTGACGCATCTTTTTGGAAGTTTTTAGCGGCTTCATCAGCAGCAGCGTCCAATTCAGAACCGTCATAATCAGCGCTCATTAAGTCATCTTTATTGTAAGCTGAGATGTCTTTGCCTTCTTCTTCCCACTGAGCGATGATCTGCTTACGGAAGTTGAGCGTCCAGTTGAACGATGGGCTGTTGTTATAGACCAGCTTCGCTTTTGGCTCTTCTTCTTTAATACGATCAACCATCATTTTGATGTGTTCAACGTTTGGCGTAGGTGTCTCGATCCATAGTAGATCAGCACCATTTTGCAAAGCAGTTACGCAATCAAGTACGACGCGATCGATGTTCGTGTCTTCACGGAACTGATACAAGCCATTTGCTAAACGAACAGGACGTACTAGTTTGCCGTTGTGCTTAAGCAAGCTGTCGTTCTCGTTAGCGTTCTCTAAAGTAACTTCTTCCATTTCGATAAAGTCGATGTATTTAGAAGCTAAATCACCTGGCTCCTCAGATACTGGGATTTTTTGCGTGAGTGATGCGCCTTCAGAATCGGTACGAGCAACGATGATACCGTTTTCAACACCTAGCTCTAAGAATGCATAGCGAATTGCATTCAATTTAGAGATAAAGTCTTCATGTGGTACGGTTACTTTACCCGCTTGGTGACCACATTGCTTGGCATCAGATACTTGGTTTTCGATCTGGATAGCACAGGCACCCGCTTCAATCATTTGCTTAGTGAGCAAGTAAGTCGCTTCTTCGTTACCGAAACCGGCATCGATATCGGCGATGATTGGCACAACGTGTGAATCGAAGTTTTCGATTTTCTCTTGAATAGCTTTGGTGTCTTGACCCGCCTCGGTAGCAGCATTTAGCTCACGGAAATAGTCGTTTAATACTTTGGCATCTGCTTGACGAAGGAAAGTGTAGATCTCTTCGATAAGCTTAGGTACTGACGTTTTTTCGTGCATAGATTGGTCAGGTAATGGACCAAACTCAGAGCGAAGGGCGGCAACCATCCAGCCTGATAGGTAGATATAAGTTTTTGACGTCGTGCCAAAGTATTTTTTCTTAGCATACATGGTTTGCTGAGCCACAAAACCGTGCCAAGCGCCTAAAGACTGCGTGTACTGAGACGAGTCATTGTCATAATCTTCCATGTCTTGACGCATGATGTCAGCGGTGTACTTAGCGATGTCCAAACCTGTTTTGAAACGGTTTTGAACCATCATACGGGCCGCATCAGTCTCGCTGATGTTCTGCCAGTTACCGTGCTTTTGCTTAAGTTCACGTACTAAATCGATTGCTGACTTGTAAGTAGTTGACATCTATTGTCTCCTTGGTGGGGTGTTAAAACTTGCGAAAACTAAATTAAAAAGGTTAGCGAGCGTTATAAGTTACTATATTTTTAGTTACTGTATTTTGATCGTTGTTTTAAGCATCAAAATAAAACGAGCATCGCAGCCTGTGCTTAATGATAACAAAATCTGATGATATAATGATAAGTTTATACTGAGATACTTATTAGTAGTCATACTTAGTGGCAGTAATAATATAATGGTCTAATAAATCTGCTTTTGATATAGGTATGTCAGCTTGCGCTAAAAGCACTAAAAGCACTTATGCTGTATACTTCAAGGCCTCAATGGCATTCACTATAGCCATTTTATCAAGATTTATCTAATTTATGACCGTTATCTTTGGTATTCAATATAGTTATAGTATAATAAAATCATGTACTTAAATAAGATAAATAGTATTGTGTTTGCATCGACGTATCTATTGAATTTGATAATAACCGATTTTAAGACATCAGCAGCATAACTAAGCGCCCGTTTTCGAGCGGTGCACGTTTAAGGCAAAGAGACAAACGTATGAATTTGCAAAGGGTTGATTTAAATCTATTGGTGCATCTAGATGTACTGCTTCGAGAAAAAAACGTCACGCGAGCCGCTGAGCAGTTGGGCATCACGCAGCCTGCGATGAGTAACATATTGCGCCGATTGCGTAAGCTGTTTAATGATCCTTTGCTGGTGCGCTCATCAGAGGGCATGACGCCAACAGAACGTGCGCTTGAGCTGCAACCTCGCATCAGAGAGATACTAGCAGATCTAACCCAAGTTCTCGAGCCGCGTACCGAGTTTCGCCCTTATAGCACCTCAAGAGTTTTTCGAATTATGACCTCAGATTATGCTGAGGCAACTTTGGTGCCTAGACTGGTCAAAGCACTGCGCTCTGAGGCTCCTAATGTTATCTTAGATTTTTTGACGCCATCGGACGTCTCTTATCGGGATATGGAGCAGGGGCGCGTCGATTTAGCTATTAACCGTTTTAACGAGATACCACAAAGCTTTCATCAAGTGCTCGTATGGCGTGACACCTTTAGCTGCCTGTTGTCATCAGAGAGTCCTTATGCCAATCGCTTTAATCTCAAAAACTACCTAAAGGGTCAGCACGTTTGGGTCTCCAAAACAGGTATGGGCGTAGGGTTTGGCGTGAATCCTGAAAAATCTGGCGGACTTGGTTCTATTGATCAGGCACTTCAGCGCTTGGGTCAAAAACGTCAAATTAGCGTCTTTACACGTCACTATCAAATGCCCGCTATGCTCGCTGCCAATAAAGATCTCATAGCGACGCTACCTACTCGCGTCGCCCGTATGCAAGCTAATAACGATAGTATTATTATGGAAGATCCACCGTTTTTTATTCCTGAATTTGAGCTCACAATGGCATGGTCACCGCTTTTGCAGCATCATCCTGCCCATCGCTGGTTACGTCAACTGATCATGCATGTGGCGCGCCAAGTCGTCGCTGATGAAGAAAGCCAGCAGCAGGACATTCCTGTGATTAATAAACTCTTTTAATATTAGATTATCACTCAAGCCAAAACCAGTACTTGTAGTGCTGGCTTTTTTGCTTGTGCCTTTCTATTATATCGATAGAAACCTATTAAGCTATTCTTTATAAATCAGTCACATCTTTAACATTTAGAACACATAACTTCATATCTTGTAAAATTAAAAGCCTAAACGTCTGTTACTATGATTTGGTGTTAAATAATAAATAGTATTCAAAAAAAGATAATTTGATGCATTTGCATCAACAAATTCATATTAATAAGAAGGACATAAATCATGGCAGATATTACTACGGTAAACCCAGTAACGGGTGAAGACATTAAAGAATACAATTATATGAGTAACGATGAGGTCAACAACATTGTTGAAGCCTCGCACGAAGCTTTTTTAGAATGGCGTAAAACGAGTCATGAAGAGCGTGCCAAAGTAATTAAGTCTATCGGTGAAACTTTAGCCAAATATAAAGAAGAATTATCAAAACTGATGACTGAAGAGCGTGGTAAGCTTTATAATCAAAGTTTAAGCGAAGTAGATTTGTGTATAGGAATTTGCGACTATACTGCAGAGAAAGGCGTTACCGCTCTTGCCGATGATGTACGCGATATCGAAAATATGAAAAAAGGTATCGTCACTTATCAGCCGATCGGTGTTATTTATGGTATGCAACCTTGGAACTTTCCAGCTTATCAAGTATTCCGTTATGCCATTGCTAACTTGATGGCGGGTAACAGTATTTTATTGAAGCATGCCGCTAATGTGACAGGCTCTGGCTTATTAATCGAAAAAATCTTTCATGAGTCTGATCTGCCAAACGATCTATTCCGTACCATCTTAATTGACCATGATCAGTCAGAAAAACTGATTGGTAATGATAAAGTGCGCGGTGTTACGCTCACTGGTAGTGATGATGCAGGTAAGGTTGTTGGTCAACAAGCGGCAAAAGTCCTCAAAAAAGTTGTGTTAGAGCTTGGCTCAAATGACGCCTTTATTGTTCTTGAAGACGCTGATTTAGATCTTGCTGTAGAGACTTGTACGCAAGCGCGTCTTATTAACAATGGTGAGACTTGTGTTGCAGCGAAACGTTTCATCGTTGTTGATAGCTTATATGACGAGTTCCGCGATCGTATTGTTGAGAAGTTTTCGAACACCAAAGCTGGTGATCCTATGGACGATAGCTCTGATATTGGCCCATTAGCACGCAAAGACTTGCAAGAGAAATTGCACGAGCAAGTCGAAGAGAGTGTCAAAAAAGGGGCTACGATTTCAGTTGGTGGTAAATTACCAGAAGGTAAAGGTAACTTCTATCCAGCTACGATTTTAGAGAACGTAAAGGAAGGTCAGCCAGCTTATGATGATGAGCTATTTGGTCCAGTCGCTTCACTAATTCGTGCCAAAGATCAAGACGATGCTATGCGTATTGCCAATGACAGTCGATATGGTTTAGGCGGCGCTATCTTCTCTAAAGACGAAGATAAAGCTATCCGTTTAGCAAGCGAGCAATTTGATACCGGTATGGTTTATATCAATGGCTATGGTCTTGCAAATCCAGCGCTACCGTTCGGTGGCGTGAAAAACTCAGGTCATGGCCGCGAACATGGCGGCTTTGGTATCAAAGAGTTTGTAAACATTAAAGGTTTGCATATTCATAGTAGCTAAGATCCTATACGGTCTTCAAAGCTAAGATGATTGAATAACAAACGATACAAAGCCCAGTCACTTATATATTAAGCGACTGGGCTTTTTGTGTACGTGTCATTTTTAAGTTGGATAATATTAAGAGATATACTGTGATTATTGGTCAATGTACAGAGTCAATGGTAGCACTGGTAGATAGTCATTATTTTTTAACAAATCACTATCGAAGGTCAGTATTCCTTTAGCGATAAGCAGTAGTGTCCAAGGTAGCAGTTGATGCTCAAGTTTTTGTACACGTTTTTGCAAGCTATCAGCAGTATCTTTGGGATTAACTTCCAATAAAGCTTGGGTCAAAACAGTACCTGCATCAAGCTCTGCTGTGACAACATGAACACTACAGCCATGATAGCGCTCGCCAGCTCTGATAACTCTGTTGTGAGTATCAAGACCCTTATAAGCGGGAAGTAAAGAGGGATGCAAATTAATCATTGGAGCGATAGAATGCTGGATAAAATCTGAACTCAACACTCGCATAAACCCAGCCAACACAATCAAGTCAGGTTGCCACGCTGCAATTCGGCGACTGGCATGGCTCTCAAAAGTCTTGATGCCCATGCGTTTGCCATTGGCAACATGCGACAATACGGCTACTGGGATATCAGCGTCTGTCGCACGCGTAACTGCATAAGCATCCTCACGGTTACTGATAACTCCAACGATTTCTATTGGAAGCTCGCTTGAGTGCATAGCATCAATCAAGACTTGCAGATTACTACCGCTACCAGAGACTAAAACAGCAACGCGCAACGGCTTAGCTGCTTGACTCACTCTCAAATCAGACATTATCTATAAACCACAGCTTCATCTTGACGATTAATCATTTCACCAATTTGCCACGCTTTTTCACCTGCATCATTTAGCGTATTGATTGCCGCTTGTGCTTTGTCTGCTGGCACTACGATAACGAAGCCAACACCGCAGTTAAAGGTGCGATACATCTCGCTTTGCTCGATATTACCTTGCGCCTGTAACCATGTGAATAACTCCGAGAACTGCCAGCTACTCGTATCGATACTAGCGGCTAGGTCATCTGGCAATACACGTGGCAAATTGTCAGTGAGACCGCCGCCTGTAATATGTGACATAGCATGTAGAGCTTGATTGCCAAGAGTGTCTTGTAGCGCTTTGATGGCCTCGACATAGATACGCGTTGGTGCCATCAGTGCGTCTTGGATAGATTGACCATCTAACTGCTTATCGCTGCTAATGATATCGATACCGCTGACCTCAACGACCTTACGCACCAGTGAGTAACCGTTTGAGTGTGCGCCGCTCGATGCAAGAGCGATTAACACATCACCCTCGGCAACGTTTTCACCCGTGATGACCTCGCTTTCTTCAACCACGCCAACACAAAATCCAGCCAAGTCATAATCATCGTCTTGATACATGCCTGGCATCTCAGCGGTCTCGCCACCGATAAGGGCACAATTTGCAAGCTTGCAACCTGCGCCAATACCTGTGACTACAGTCGCTGCGACGTCGATATCAAGCTTGCCTGTCGCGTAATAATCTAAAAAGAATAATGGCTCAGCCCCGCATACCAGCAGATCGTTGACGCACATGGCGACCAGATCAATACCAATAGTGTCATGACGATTCAGTTGCAAGGCCAGTTTAAGCTTAGTGCCAACGCCATCAGTGCCAGAGACGAGGAGGGGTGAAGTGTAACCGGTTGGGATGCGGCACAGCGCACCAAAGCCGCCAAGACCACCAACCACTTCGGGACGAGTAGTGGCTTTTGCTACGGATTTGATTCGTTGTACCAATGCATCACCTGCATCGATATCGACGCCTGCATCTTTGTAGCTTAAAGAAGTCTTGTCACTCATGGTCATCTCACAGTCATATATAGAAGTTAAAATAGCAGTCATACAAAGTTTAATTAAGGTGCGCGCATTATACCCAAAAACAGTAGGCACCCGCAAAACAACTTACCACTTTTGGGCGTATGCTAGATATAAATGTCAAATAAAACGTCAAAACACAAAAAAAGACTGCTTTTTTACTAAAGTCTGCAATAATGTGTGACATTAGGGCATCTCCAACAAGCCCTCCCATATTAGTCATCAGTACTCATCGCTATCATATAAATGAGCTTAATCGTAGGATTACGATCAATGATTACCCAGCCTATAGATCCCTTTTTTCGGCGTTTGTTTTTAGTTACTGTTATCGTAGTCTCACTACTACTTTTGTACTTATTGACGCCAGTGATTATCCCCTTTCTTGTCGCTTTTATTCTCGCCTATTTATTCAACCCTTTAGTCAAAAGATTGTCTAAGTATGTCAGACGCTGGATTGCGATTATTGTGGTATATACAGCGATTACGACTGGTATGGCAATACTAATGTGGTGGCTTATACCTACGCTATGGCATCAGTTGCAATCTGCTTGGGAGTATTTGCCAAAGGTTATAAGCTGGTACAACGATGTGGTAAGAGACTGGTTTAGTACCAATACCAATGTCGTTATGCCCGCGTTAGAGGTCAGCGGTTTTTCTGATACTTTGGTTGAGTATATGCAGACGCATTACAACATCTCTGATGCTAGCCTCTGGATGAGTCAACTCGTTGCCTCGAGTATGAGCTTTGTCAATAACGCCGGCTTGATTGTCTTAGTTCCTATTTTGACGTTTTATTTTTTGTTCAACTGGGATAAGCGTCTACATAGTTGGAAGATGGCGATACCAGCCGCCTATAGCAAAAAAGTCATTGGCATCGCTCAAGAGTGTGATCGCGCGCTCATGGAATTTGTAAAGGGGCAGCTGCTGGTTATGGTGCTCTTGGGGGTAGTGTACGCGGTGCAGCTACAATTAATAGGGCTGGAGCTTGGACTCACTATTGGGATGTTAGCCGGCGTTGCCAGCTTCGTTCCTTACTTAGGGTTTGGTTTGGGTTTTATCGCCGCTATCATTGCCGGTCTCTTTCAGTTTGGCTTTGACTGGTTTTATTTGTCGCTGATCGCAGGCGCGTTCTTGGTAGGGCAGGCGGTTGAAGGTTACGTATTACAGCCATTATTATTAGGTGACAAAATCGGTCTATCGCCGCTATGGGTTATCTTTTCGGTATTGGCAGGCGCTAGTATATTAGGGTTCGTTGGGATGCTTATCGCACTACCAGTATCAGCGGTTCTTAATGTCTTGTTTCGTCATCTGTATGGCTATTATCTAACTACAGACTTTTATAAAGGACGTAAGCAGTTAGAGTTATTTGAAAAAAAATAGCACAAGCTTTGGATACCAATGTAGTGACTTGGCAAGTATAACGGTGAAAGGACTTGTCAGTCATTTTGCAAATATGGTATATATAGGCGCAGTGTCTGATTATCATTGCTTGTGGTGACAAGAGCGATATTTAGACAAATGGATTAGCAATTTTACTGGTTTATGGCAAACAAGGATGTGACTCATAGAGCAATCAAAACTATGAAACATTTAGCGTCTACCTCTGCATAGCATATGGGGTATAGCGCAAACTTAAGTTGGTGAGCAATGGCCCAATCACAGCTAAGTCTCAATCTAGACATCAAGCACGATGCAAGCCTTAGCGACTTTTCAGGTCCAGGTTGGATGTCAATTATCGATGCAGTACGGCAGTTGCATGTCGGTCTGATCGGGCAGCTGTATCTGTTTGGTAGTCCTGCTACTGGCAAGTCGCATCTGCTCTCCGCCATTTGTGAGTCGTTCATTGATATGGACAAATCTGCAATTTGCTTATCTTTAAACGAGCTGATTCATACCGATGTCAATGTACTGTCCTCTTTGGAGAATTTCGATGTCATTGCTATTGATGATCTAGAGGTGTTAGAGCAAAGCCGTCAGTGGCAAGAGGCACTATTTCATCTGATCAATCGTAGCCGTGAAGGACAGCGTCAGCTATTATTTGCAGCCAATAAGCCTGCAAGCGAGCTACCCTTTGAGCTCAGAGACTTGCTGACGCGATTGGCACAAGCGCCGACTTTCAAGGTACCTGATGGGCAAAACATATCGGATCGCCAAGCGCTATTGCAGTCCATTCTTCGTCGCCGCGGCTGGCAGTTTGATGAGCGTATACTCCATCATTTACTAAGCGAAGGCCCGCATCGTATCGGCGCGTTAATAGAGGTCTTGGTTTACATACAGCCCATGTTCTCAAATCTGGGTCGTAGTAATATATCAAAAGCGGTCATCAGTGATGCGCTGCGTACTATCGATGAGCAGACATTAGCCGCTGAGCTTGCTGATATCACTCAAGAGACGCAAACAGACAACCAAATTGCCAATCAAGATCAACATACTATGCCGCTAGATTTTTAATAGATTTAGGCTTTTTGAGTTGATGACATCTATTGTCATTGAATTTAAAGAGGTGGCATTTCACCCTTTTAACCCTTTATAGGACATATTATGACTCTCTCGACAGCCTTACTCAAAAAGCTAGCTGTAGGTACCTTAATCGCGGGCGTAAGCTCAGTATCTATGCTCTCGCACGCAGCAGTGACTTTACTTGTTGATGACAATATCAAAGTTACCGCAATCAACGGTCAAGAGATCAAGCAAAGCGTGTTTCAGCCTTTAACCAAGTCATTTACTCTACAACCTGGTCAGCATGCTATTACCGCCAAATACGATCGTCTGTACAAGCTGCCACGTGACGAGCATGACTATTTACGTTCAGGTAATGTCAGTGTTACGGCAAATCTAGCAGACAACCAGACGTATCGCCTCACTATGCCTAACCAGCCAGAAGAGTATACAGCTGCAAAGGAATATGCTGAGCGTCCAACGCTCGCGGTACAGCAAAACAATACGATTATTGCCAGTCAGCAAAGCATGAGCGGCAATCAAGGTGGAATATTTTCAGGGATAGGCAAAGCATTGGGCGGCGTCTTTGGTGGTAGTGGTGATGCAGAATTACAAAACCAGCAAGCCATAGCAGCTCTAGGCCAGCCTTCTGCTGCACCTGTGGCAGCGACGCGCAATACCACTAATACAAACGCAGTGGTAACGACTGCTCCAGCTGCAACGCTTAGACCAACTACGAGTACCTTAGATAACTTTATGCAAGTATGGTTACAAGCGACGCCAAGCGAGCGTGAAAAGATACGCCAGTGGATACAGCAATAAATTAACACCATTAGACGAAAAAAAGCACCTAGTATACTAGGTGCTCTTTTAAATGACGCTTTAGCTATCAAGTACAGCTTATTTGGCTAAAAACGCATTATACATCCAAATGAGTTTTTCTTGTTGTTGTACGTACTCATCGAGCAAGTCAGCAGTACCTTGGTCATCACTTTGCGCGGCTATTGCAGACACTTCGCGCTGCTCTTCAATAAGTGCTTGCAAACCAGTAACGACGCCTTGTACACAAGCGTTACCATCATGAACGTTTTTGTCCTCATTAATGCTAGCGTGCTGTGCAAAATCGCTATAGGCATGAAGTGGCGTTTTGCCTAGCGTTAAAATACGTTCAGCGATTTCGTCAATTTCAACTTGCAAGTTGGTATAAAGTTCTTCAAATTTTTCGTGTAAAGAGAAAAAGTGCTCGCCTTTAACGTTCCAATGATAACCACGAACATTAATATAAAAGACGTGATAGCTCGATAGTAAGTTGTTTAACTTGGCGACAATCTCACTCATATCTGCTTTTTCTAGACCGATTTGATTCGTTGTATTATTACTCATAATATTGTCCTTGTAATTGAGTGTTAATTTGCACAGCAAGAAATTTGGGATCTACTTCATATCTTTGCTATACAAGTTAGTTTTTACGATAAAAGTAAATAGGTTTAGCCTCTTAATGACTTCTACTATAGCAAGTAAACATCAATAAGTTAAATTGAATAAACTCACGTACACGATATGTTTTATAAAATTACAGTGCCATAAGTGTTAATATTACAGGCTTTTTATTTTGGCAGTTGTATATTTGCAGTTTGCAAACCGCGAATAGGCACTACCTCTTGCAGATGTTGGCGTACCGTATCAATAGGAAATTTTTCTGCCTTTAGGCGTTTGGGTATGATTTGGCTGCCTTGCTGACCCTTAAGCTCAAACATCATAATCAGATAATCATCCGTCTCATCCCAGCTCTTAATTGCGCTCCATGGAACAACCGCTTGCTGGGTCGAGCCTGCGCGCATTTGCATACCGCGCATTTGCGGGTTTTGCATCAGATTTGGCTGACTGACAGGCATCGCCATTACCAGGCCATGTTTTTGTACCCCAAGTTTCATCTGACGCATCTCATCAGGCATCTCTTGCTCAGCCACTTGTTTATCAAACTGCTTTTTGACGTACCATTTAAACCCAAGGGTACGAACCAGCATATAGATAGCGACTGAAACCAGCATAAGCCAAAAGATAATCGTTGAATAACCCGTCAAAAACACTAATCCTGCGAGTGCTAAGATGACTACAACTGCCATGATGATCCACTCTTTTGTCTTAAAGCTTGAGAGACCAAAAGAGGGGCTAGCACTGGCAAATAGCTCGTACTGTGCTTGATGGAATTCGGCCTCGGTCATGTTTAAGGCGATAGGTTGCAGCGTGTAGGGGTACAAAGCCATAAAAGTTTCTCAGATGCTTGATGGTTGGATGCTTGGGTTTGAGGGCTTGGCAACTAAAAGTGTGATGGTTAGATGACTCATTATCAGACATCTAAGCTTACGCGCCAAGCTTTGATGCGCTTATCTTACCGAAAAGCGCTCCTAAAAGAAACAGATTAGCTTATCTATAGTCAAAACGTGGTCAAATCTGTCATGGCTTGGTATCATAGCAGCTGTTTTTTATTTTTTGACATTCCTCTTTTACCACTTTTAGCGTTACAGGCACCCCTTATGATTGATCCAAAACTCTTACGCGGCGATTTGAGCGATTTACAACAGCAGCTGGCCACTCGTGGCTACGAGCTTGATATGGAGTTCTGGCAAACCATCGAAAATGAGCGTAAATCGCTACAAGTCAAAACCGAAGAGTTGCAATCGCGCCGTAATGCGGGTGCTAAGCAAGTAGGCGCGCTAAAGAAATCAGGCGAAGATGCCAGTAGTCTACTCAGTGAGATGCAAAGCGTTAGCGGTGAGATTAAGGCAGCCGAAGACGAGCTGCGCACCTTACAAGAACGCATTACCCAAGCGGCGCTACAAATCCCTAATCTGCCAGCTAGCGATGTGCCCGCGGGTACCTCAGAAGACGATAACGTCGAAGTACGCCAGTGGGGAGAACCGCGCCAGTTTGACTTTGACGTAAAAGACCATACGCATATCGGTGAGACGCTCGGTATGCTTGATTTTGAAGCCGCTGCCAAGATTACGGGTAGCCGCTTCAATGTACTAAAAGGTCAGCTAGCACAGCTGCATCGCGCGCTGATTCAATTTATGCTCAATACCCATACGATGAAGTACGGTTACACTGAGACTTATGTGCCTTATATTGTCAACAGTGAGAGCTTAAAAGGCACAGGTCAGTTGCCTAAGTTTGAAGATGATTTGTTTAAACTGACCAATCATACCAATAACGAAGATACGGACTTTTACTTGATTCCAACGGCGGAAGTACCGATGACCAATTTGGTACGCGGCGAGCGTTTGGATATCAAAGAGCTACCATTGAAGTTCACCGCGCATACGCCTTGTTTTCGTAGTGAAGCGGGCTCACATGGTCGTGATACCCGTGGTCTAATACGCCAGCATCAATTTGAAAAGGTCGAAATGGTCAATATTGCTACAAGTGAGCAGTCCGATAGCTTGCTAGAGGCGATGACCGAGCAAGCAGAATATATCTTACAGCAGCTAAATCTGCCTTATCGTACCATGCTGCTCTGTACCGGTGATATGGGATTCTCTGCGCAAAAGACTTATGACATCGAAGTGTGGTTGCCAAGCCAAGAGACATACCGTGAGATCTCTAGCTGCTCAAACTGTGGCGATTTTCAAGCACGCCGCATGGGTACCCGCGTCAAAGACGGTAAGCAAACCAGTCTTGCGCATACGCTTAATGGCTCAGGTCTAGCGGTCGGTCGTACTTTACTTGCGGTTATGGAGAACCATCAAAACGCCGATGGTAGCATCACCATTCCAGAAGTGCTGCGTCCGTTTATGGGCGGGGTTGAGACTATTTCGATTTAAAAACTCTTTTCATTTGAATACATACGCATAAGCCACACCATTTTTTGGCGTGGCTTATAGCTATTATGGTAACATTGCAGCTAAATTTTATACCTTATTTCTGAGTCTATCTCTTTATCCTCCATACTTCTTATTTGAATATTAGGACCCGCTATGCCCACCCCAATTAACGAACGCAAACTTGCCAATGCTATCCGTGTACTCTCATTTGATGCGGTGCAAAAAGCCAATTCTGGACACCCAGGCGCGCCGATGGGTATGGCTGATATTGCTGAAGTTCTGTGGCGCAAATTTTTGAGACACAATCCTGCTGATCCACAGTGGCACAACCGTGACCGCTTTGTGTTATCGAACGGACATGGCTCGATGCTGATTTATTCACTACTGCATTTATCAGGTTATGACGTCAGCGTTGACGACCTAAAGGGCTTTCGTCAATTGCACTCTAAAACCCCAGGTCATCCCGAGCTAGGTTATACGCCAGGGGTTGAGACTACGACGGGTCCACTAGGTCAAGGTATCGCTAACGCCGTTGGTTTTGCTATTGCTGAAAAGACACTAGCCGCGCAGTTTAATCGTGACGGACATAACATCGTTGACCACCATACTTATGCGTTCTTGGGTGATGGCTGCTTGATGGAAGGTATCAGCCATGAAGTTTGCTCACTCGCTGGCACGTTAGAGCTTGGCAAATTAGTCTTCTTTTATGATGACAATGGTATCTCCATCGATGGCGATGTCGAAGGCTGGTTCACTGATGACACCCAAATGCGCTTTGAGAGCTACGGCTGGCAAGTCATCAAAGTCGATGGCCATGATACCGATGCGATTACTCAAGCAACTGAGCAAGCGATCAAAGAGACTAGCAAGCCAAGCTTAATCATTTGCAAAACCACTATTGGCGCCGGCAGCCCAAATAAGCAAGGCTTAGCAGCCAGCCATGGTGCCCCACTTGGTGATGACGAAATCGCCTTGACTCGTGATGCGTTATCGTGGAAGCATGCACCCTTTGAATTAGATGACGAAATCTATGAAGCGTGGGATGCCAAAGCCAAAGGCGACGTCATGCAAAAGAACTGGGATGCAGACTTTGAAGCTTACGAAAAGGCTTATCCAGAGCTAGCAAGTGAGCTAAAGCGCCGTTTAGAAGGCGAGCTACCAGCCGACTTTGAGACTCAAGCAAAAGACTATATCCAGCAAACTCAAGAGCAGGGCGGCGATGTCGCTAGTCGTAAAGCCAGCCAAAACGCGATTAATACTTTGCAGCCATTATTACCAGAGCTGATGGGCGGTTCTGCCGATCTCGCAGGCTCAAACCTAACACTTTTTAAAGATGCCAAGGGTATCGAAACTGATAGCGATGGCAACTATATCTATTACGGCGTACGCGAATTTGGTATGACCGCGATTGCCAATGGTATCGCATTGCATGGCGGCTTTATCCCTTATGTAGCAACCTTCCTCATGTTTATGGAATACGCTCGTAACGCCGTTCGTATGGGCGCGCTTATGAAGCAGCGTATCATCCATGTCTACACGCATGACTCTATTGGTCTAGGTGAAGATGGCCCAACCCATCAGCCGATTGAGCAATTAACGAGCCTGCGTACCACACCGAATCTGCGTACCTGGCGTCCGTGTGATGCAACCGAATCCGCTACGGCTTGGGTTGAAGCGATTAAGTCTGCTAATAATCCATCGGCGCTGATCTTTAGCCGTCAAAGCTTGCCCCATCAGGCCCGTGACAGCGAGCAAGTCACTAATATCACCAAAGGCGGTTATGTCTTAGCCAAAGAGCAGGGTGAGCTAAAAGCAATTATCATCGCGACAGGTTCAGAAGTTGGCCTTGCGATGCAAGCGCATCAAACGCTTAGCGAAAATGGCGTTGGCGTCCGTGTGGTCTCTATGCCCTGTGCGGAGATCTTTATGGAACAAGACGCTGATTACCGCGACTCGGTATTGCCTGCCACTATCCGCGCCCGCGTCGCAGTGGAGGCCGCGCATGTGGACTACTGGTACAAGTTCGTCGGTCTTGATGGTAAAGTCATCGGCATGACCACTTATGGTGAATCTGCGCCTGCTAGCGATTTGTATAAAGAGTTTGGTATTACCGCGGATGCGGTGGTTGAAGCGGTAAATAGTTTGGCCTGATTTGTAGGCTGCGGCTTTAACCCAGTACTTAGCTATGATTCATAGTTAAATTGAAGAGATTGTAAGAGGAGGAGCTGCTGGATAATTCCGGTGGCTCTTTTTTTATATTTAGAATACTATTCTCTAGATTACTGTTTGGATATTTGAAACATCCAAATAGCTTTTTAAAACCTTGTTAACAAGATCTGTAGCGTGGAAGGAATATCTAGTGAAGAATAATTTTACAGTTGATAATGACACTGTTGCTTCAAACCCGAGTAATGCAGAACTCAAAAAACGGGTATGGTTTCGACATAATAAGATAGTTGTAGGTTCACTACTCTTGTTTGTAGTTTGGTCGCTACTAGCTACTGTGATTATCGATATCGTATATTTATTCGTTATTGTTGTAGCAGTTATTATAAATGTTTACTATTGGACAAACAAAAAAGAGCATTTCTTAAGTGGTCATTCAAACGGTGGTATCGTTGTGGGTACTTATCCTACTCTCGTTGCTGTGAATGGAGACTTGAGTAAAGGCTATGGTTACTTTCCAGTTATAAAGATAACAAAACGCAATTCATTAAAAAATGTGAACATCGGTGACAGGATTCCAACTGTTGCCCTTTATACTGCTTCATCAGATGAATTCTTATCACATTGGATAAACTTTAACCCAATTCCCTTATCTTATGCTACAGATGATCCAAAAGTACTTGAACAAGCTATGCAGAGCTATCCAAATGAACAGTGGGAACAGCTAGAAAACTACTTGTTAAATTTGGAGAAACCCTACAAAGTTGGTTTGTATCAAGTTGAGAAAGAGCATAGTAGTTGGAATGAGGTATCGAATGACTCCCTAAATGTTCTAAATCGTCTTGAGCTTGAAGAAGGGCATGAGGGTATAAACCTGACAAAAATTATTATCAGTGTGGTTGTGTTTATAGCTATTTTAAAAGCAGTAGAATTTTTTGTTTAAAAACGCTACAAATGGTTTGCCTATTCGGTTATTAAGTGTACATAAGCGTCGCTGATGAAATAATTTTTTATAGGATTCGCCCCATACTTTATACTAACCAAAAGATCAGTGCGCAAAAAGCAGTTTATGTTTTGCTATTTATCGATTATCGATATACAATAAAAAACGTTCGCAATACTTTGGCATAAATATGACGATTGATTTTAAATGTAGCGATACGCGAGCGCTTTTTGAAACAGGAAAAACCAAGCGTTGGTCTGCAATCAAAAATGTAGCAGAACGAAAGCTATTACTGTTAGATAATGCAATTATTTTAGAAGATTTGAAATCGCCGCCTGGCAATCGTTTAGAAGCGCTACGAGGTAATAGAGAAGGTCAACACAGTATTCGTATTAACGCTCAATTCAGACTATGCTTTGTTTGGACAGACAAAGGAGCTATAGAAGTAGAGATAGTTGATTATCATTAATTTTAAATATAGTAGAATAAATAGAGGTTATTATGACTAAAAATGGTATGCGCCCCATACATCCAGGCGAAGTATTGCGAGAGGATTTTCTTAAGCCCCTTGATATGAGTGCTAATGCTCTAGCTAATAATCTTGGCGTCACGGCGGCTCGTATCAATGAAATTATCCGCGAGAAGCGAGGAGTTACCGCAGATACTGCTTTACGTCTAGCTAAGTATTTTGGTGGTAGCGCGCAGTTTTGGCTTAATTTGCAATCAACTTATGAGCTACGATTAATTGAGACGAATGATCTACAGTTTTTAGATGATATTGAGCCTATTGAGTATGCCTAATGGGTGCAAGGTAAGCGTAGCTAATAGTATGAAAGGTTAAAAATCGTATTAATAGGTTATGTCTTATCGTCATTCTCTGTGAGAATTTAAAAGTTTAATACTACCTTATAGTGAATATCACACTTTGACTATCTGGCAATCCTTAGTTCGCCGCTACCAGCTGACCTGATATCTCAAGTGGTATGTCATTGCCAACGAGGTTTGGAAACGCGGTAACGCCGTAGTCGTATCTGTTAATGGTGCCTGTTGCCTTAAACTTGATAACAGGTTGACGGGTGGCAGGGTCATTTTGAACGTTGTTGAGTTTGACCTTGACGGTTAGCGGCTTGGTTTGTCCCAGCACCGTAAAATTGCCAGTAACGTTCGCTTCTTTTGCGTTAATCATGCTGACCTTTTTGGAGACAAAGGTCATTGTCGGATATTGCGCGGTGTTGAGCAGCTCTTTGCGGCGCAAAAAAGCGTTACGCAGAGTGCCACCTGCATCGATGCTGTCAGTTTTTACTGTAAAGTTGATGGTTGTGCTCGTAGGGTTTTTTGCGTCATAACGGATTGAGCCATTCATATTATGAAACTGACCTTCTACCATACCATTGCCAAAGTAGGCGACTTGAAAGTCTACTTGAGTTTTGGGTAGATCCAGTTGCCATTTTTGCGGAGTCGCGGCTTGAGATATCGTAGGTAGGGATAGCAATAAGCTAGCGGCGAGGGTGGTGTTCATAATTGCGGGGTTCATACTCATAGTCCGTGACGCACTGTAAAATGTGTTTGTATTGTAATAGGTAATAAGGGAGTAGCCTACTATATTTGGCACTTTACCCTGTACGATTAAAGTTATCAGTCATTGCGTGGGTAGATTGATAAAGTCATATAAGTGATAATAATGAAACGTTTTGGCATAAAAAAGAGCGACTAAAATAATTTAGTCGCTCTTTTGTTTTAAGGTAATTGCAAGGTTTATACCTAATTAGCCCTCAAAGGTACTGTACTCTTCGTTTTGACCGACAATCTCAATGAAATTTGGGTTTAGATCAGACAGTTTTTGAGCACCAGTGAGGAGCATGGTTGATCTTAGATCATTATTGATGTGCTCAATAACGGATTGTACGCCTTGTGCGCCGCCAAGGCCCAGACCATACATCATCGGACGACCGATAGCGACGGCGTCAGCACCCATAGCCACAGCGCGAACGATATCGATACCACGACGTACGCCGCCGTCTAAGATAACAGGGACGCGGCCAGCAACGATCTCAACGATAGGGGGTAGGGCAGTAATGCCAGCAGGGACACCATCGATCTGACGACCGCCGTGGTTTGAGACTTGAATAGCATTGGCACCTGCGCGGATGAATCTATCGGCATCATCAGGACGCAAAACGCCTTTGACGATAACGGGTAGTCCTGTGAATGTCTTAATAAATTGAATGTCTTCGGTTGTGAGTGAGGTTTTTTGATCAAAGAAGTTACCAAAACCGCCTTTTTTAGGATCATGGTTGGCAAAGGTAGCATCAGGACGGAATGGGCTGCCCATTGCTCTAAAGTCCTCTGGCTGACCTGGGCCTAGAGCGTCAGCGGTTAAGATAATAGCGGTATAACCAGCCGCTTTGGCACGACTTAACAGTGAGCGCGTTACTTTTATATCATTGTTCCAGTACAGCTGAAACCATTTTGGACCCGTAGTGGCCTTGGCGATCTCCTCTAGCGTTGCGTTTGAGGCACCCGATGAGCAATACAAGGTATTAGCAAGACCTGCGCCGCGAGCGGTGTCTTTTTCGCCTTGCTCATGCACCATCATATGTGCGCCCATAGGCGCTACCATGACAGGAGACGGCATATTTAGACCGAGCAGACGCGTTGAGATGTCGATATCATCGTTGGTTAAACCGACTAAGCGCTTGGCTGCAATGCGATAATCATTAAAGGCACGGCGGTTTTCACGTAGCGTCCACTCATCACCTGCGCCGCCTGATACAAAGGCATAGCCTGCTTTTGGAATAGCGGCGCGTGCTTCAACTTGCAAGCGATCTAAGCTAATAATATTGAGTTTTTTCTCAGCCGTGCTTGCCATATAAGGTACAGCGGGACGGCTAGCGTCATTCGCTGCGGCAAATACTTGCGTGCTCATTAATGGTATAGCGCCGAGGCCTATGCCCGCTGCGCCTAGTAACTTGCGTCTTGAAATCGTT
The DNA here is from genome assembly GCF_052258425.1 of Psychrobacter sp. T6-4. NCBI lineage: Bacteria > Pseudomonadati > Pseudomonadota > Gammaproteobacteria > Moraxellales > Moraxellaceae > Psychrobacter > Psychrobacter sp. T6-4. Next base: position 46,781 of record NZ_JBQQEZ010000004.1, on the reverse strand, counting down.
TTTTGCTTAATTCGTGAGTGGTATTTACTGATGGTTTCATTATTCTTCCTTTAATTAATGAGAACTGATATGAGCATTTGTCAGAGCATTATAATAAATAATGAATGTTTGATGTTAACTATTTGTTAACTATGCGCTACGATAGTTAATTAAAACTTCAAATTACCGATTATTTGTTATATATTATTACAGGTTAGTAACTTCTTGTGATTTGATCTATCCATTCTCTAACTTTTTTTGTCGCCGAGTCAATACTATTATTATTTCAACTACATTAAGGACTATTATGACTTTATTCAAAAAATCTATGCTGACTCTTGCCAGTCTGACCCTGTCAGTTGCAGCGTCTGCGGCGTCCGATACGGGCATTAGTGTCGATAAATCCAACATCACGACTCGTGCTGTACTACCAGACTTTACTGTTGGCATGTGTGATGATGCCGCACCTACTTTAACCAAACTCAAAGATAATCTGTATCGTCATACCAATGGTTCAGGGCTTGCAGTCCACAGTGGTATCGTTATGATTACTGATGAAGGCGCGTTAGTTGTCGATGCAGGCGCGACTTGCGCGGCCCAGTGGCTTAGCAAAGAGATCCAAAGCCGCTTTGGTGTTCCTGTCAAATACAACGTCTTGACCCATGCTCACGCCGATCACATGGCAGGTAGCAGGTAGTCAAGTGTTTCAGCAGCAAGGCGCGACCATCGTCGCTCATAGAAACGCGATCGAGCCTGTCATTGGCGAGAGAATGCCGTATGCTATTCCAGATAAAGTGTTCGATGAAGACATGACCATTACCCTTGGCGGCGAGACCGTTGAGCTACACCGCGTCGATCCTAGTCATTCAAATAGCATGACCATGGTACTATTCCCGCGCCAAAAAGCCCTACAATGTACTGATGTCTGTCAAAACAAAACCATGCCATACAATGACTTTTTAGACTTTTACTATGATGGCTGGATTGACACTTTAGATTGGGTCATCGCACAAGACGTCGATATCATCGATATCGGTCATTACACGCCCGCGACCAAAGCTGAGCAAGTGGCGCTACGTGATTACATGGTCGATTTGCACAAGCAAGTTCTGACGCTTGAGCGCGCAGGTCAAAGCTGGGATCAGCTCTATCGCAATGTTAAGTTTAGCCCAGAGGTACAAAGCTGGACTAACTTTAGCAATATGAAAACTCTCAATACGCTTGGCATGCACCGCTGGGTAAAAAATCATCGCCGCGGTATGTGGTAGGCTACTGTTTATTAAAAGCCAAAAGCTAAAAGCTAAAAGCTAAAAGCTAAAATTTAATAGTGATAAATGAGTTGTTAGAATCATCTAGCAGCTCTTTTTTATGAGTTAACATATTCATAGGGTCACTCAAACTAGGATATATTATGAAAACTATCCATCATCCTGCAAATAAACGTGGCGGCTCCTATCAGGGTTGGCTAAAATCTAAGCATACCTTTAGCTTTGGCGACTATTACGATCGCGCGCGGGTCGGCTTTGGCGCACTTAAAGTCATTAACGATGATCATATCGAAGGCGGGCACGGACTTAGCTCACACTCTCACCGTAATATGGAGATTGTTAGTATTCCATTATCGGGCACGCTGTTGCACAAGGATAATATGGACAACGAGAGTATCATCAAAAGTGGTGAGATTCAGATCATGTCAGCGGGTACAGGCGTCGTACATTCTGAGAGTAATGTCAGCCTAGATATACCTGTGAAGTTCCTACAAATTTGGCTAGAACCTAACAAAAAAAACGTCACTCCGCGCTATCAGCAGGTCAGTATTATTGATTTGCTAAAGCATAACCAATTCGCTCAAGTGCTATCACCAAATGCAGATGACGCAGGCTTGTGGATTTATCAAGAGGCGTGGTTTAGTGTCGGTGAGTTTGATGCAGGCGTGACCAAAACTTATGCCTTAAATGACACCAGCAGTGGCGCTTATGTCTTTATGATTTCAGGCAGTGTGATTATCGATGGCACTGTATTGCAGCCGCGTGATGGCTTGGGTATTACCGAGACGAATAAGTTTGCGATGGATGTCATTAGCAAGGCGCAGGTACTGGTGATGGAAGTGCCAGTTAGATAACTATTCTAAGAATATAGGTTAAGGATAAAAACCATGTCTCTTATGTCCAGTTTCAAAGGTGTTTTGGGCGAAACCGTTATTAATGTCGCTATGTGGCTCAAGCTTGAAAAAGACATTTATCATCGTCTAAACAATATTACCTTGCCACTAGCTAATGACGGTAGTACCCAGATCGATCATATCATTGTTTCAGTGTATGGCATCTTTGTGATTGAAACCAAGAATTATAAAGGCTGGATATATGGTAGAGAAAAGCAGCGTCAGTGGACGCAAGCCTTCGCAAATGGTCGAAAATTTAAATTTCAAAATCCACTTCGGCAGAATTATCTACACATCAAAACGCTAGCGGATCTGCTTGAGCTGGATATGAGTTACTTTCATTCTATGATAGCCTTCATTGGTGAGTGCGAGCTTAAGACGCGTGATGAGCTGCCAGAGCATGTACTAACGAGCGGTATGGCCTCTTATGTAAAGAAAAAACAGGATAAGATACTCAGCGAAGAAGAGGTCAAGTCTATCGTTGAGCAGATTGAGACTAATAGATTTAATAAATCTTGGCGTACTAATCGGCAGCATAAAGCCTATTTAAAAAATAAACATAGCACTTCAAAGAAAAACAACTCTAACACTACCAAAGAGTCTGAGAGGCAATTAGACGTTAAATCATCCTCGAAACTAACAGCAAAAAAGACGCTTAAGAGTAGTGAGGTACATCAGTGGTCAGGTCAAGTTGAACAAGATGATCCGTCGAGAATGCCATTTACGAGCGAAAACGCGGTTTTTATGACGCCGTTTGAGGTTGTAGATGACAAAAGTGAGTCGCTTAGGGCGTTTGAGCAACCAATAGCGATTCTTGAAGACATTAAAAAGCCTACTATTTTGGCCCAAACCATGACTTGTCCAAAATGTAATAGCGAGATGCTCAAGCGCGTGGCTAAAAAAGGCGCGCGTCAAGGTCAGGTATTTTACGGTTGTAGCCAGTTTCCCAAATGCCGCGGGGTGGTGAATATCAACTAAGAATCATTCGACATCTACCGCACAAATCTCCGAGCGCACAATAAAACGCTTACCCTCTGGTATCTCAAGCGAAAAACTTGCGCCGCGACCATTGACCACATCGATAGTTAGATCGGTATGTTGCCACAGCTTATGCTGCGCACGACCCATATAAAACGGACAGCCTGCCAGCTCACCGACGAGCACATCTTGAGCGCCAGTCTTAAACTCGCCTAACGGATAGCACATCGGCGAGCTGCCATCACAGCAGCCGCCAGATTGATGGAACATGAGATCGCCGTGCTTGGACTTCAATAGCTCAATTAATTCGATGCAAGATGGGGTTGCTTCAAGTTTCATATCGGACTCCTTGTCTTTGCAATCTGATTTGTTCAACTTTTATTAAGAAAATATAAAAGGTCGTACCGTTTACGCGCATACTATTAATAGCACGGCACTGAAAACAATACGACCAGTTTTTAAGAATAAAGCGATAAGAGATAGCATAACTGATGTACGTCGTAACGCTACCTGCTGATCACTACATCGAATAGTCAATCACGATACGTCCCTCGATCTTACCGTCACGCATGCGCTCAAAGATATCATTGATATTCTCAAGTGGTTCAGCGGCAACGGTCGCTTTTACCTTGCCTTTAGCCGCCATATCTAATGACTCTTGCAAATCAAGACGCGTACCAACGATTGAGCCGCGAATAGTGATACCGTTCAGAACGGTGTCAAAGATAGAGACAGGGAAATCGCCTGTAGGTAGACCATTACAAACTAACGTACCGCCGCGCCGCAGCATACTAAGCGCTTGCTCAAACGCTTTTGAGGAAACGGCTGTCACCAGTACTCCATGAGCGCCGCCTATCTCTTTTTTTAAGAATTTGCCAGGATCAGTATCTTTGGCGTTGACAGTGACTGTTGCGCCGAGCTTTTTGGCGAACGCAAGCTTATCATCATCAATGTCGACCGCAGCTACGTTTAGTCCCATAGCCACCGCGTACTGTACTGCCATGTGACCAAGACCGCCGATACCAGAGATGACCACCCAATCACCGGCTTTGGTTTCGGTCATTTTAAGACCTTTGTACACTGTGACTCCTGCACATAACACAGGTGCAATCTCTACCGAGTCGACGCTTTCAGGGATAATACCGACATAGTCTGCATCTGCTAGCACGTACTCAGCAAAGCTACCATTGACTGAATAGCCGGCGTTCTTTTGACGTAAGCATAAGGTCTCCCAGCCGCCCAAACAATGGGTACAGTGACCACAAGCCGAGTACAGCCAAGGAACACCGACGCGATCGCCTTCTTTGACATGATGGACATTGTCACCAACGGCGGTGATTAAGCCGACGCCTTCGTGTCCAGGGATGAGAGGAAGTTTAGGTTTAGACGGCCAATCGCCTTCGATAGCGTGCAAATCGGTATGACAGACGCCAGACGCTTGCATTTTGACGACGATTTCCCCAGCGCCTGGGGTTGGAATGTCTACTTCTTCTATTTGTAATTGCTGACCAAATTCATGCAGGACTGCCGCTTTCATTTTATCAGTCATAACGTAACTCCTTGTCATCGTACTCAAGTCTAATGCTCCACGAGCATTAAGATTGCGCTTTATGATAATTGTCATAAAGCACGATAATTACCATAAAGCGCGTTGAAGGATAGGCTTAGAAAAAACCCATCGCTTTAGGACTGTATGACACCAGCATGTTTTTGGTTTGCTGATAGTGATCGAGCATCATTAGATGGTTCTCACGTCCGATACCTGATTGCTTGTAGCCACCGAATGCTGAGTGTGAAGGGTAGACGTGATAGCAGTTGGTCCATACACGGCCCGCTTGGATACCACGACCAAAACGATACGCCTTATGAACGCTACGTGTCCAGACGCCTGCGCCTAGTCCATATAGGGTGTCATTGGCGATACTCATCGCCTCATCATCGTCCTTAAAGGTAGTCACCGCAAGTACAGGACCAAAGATCTCTTCTTGGAACACGCGCATGTCATTGGTGCCCTCAAAGATAGTCGGCTGCACGTAATAGCCGTCGCCGAGATCGCCGTCATGCTGGGCACGCTCGCCACCAACTAAGACTTTAGCGCCTTCTTTTTTGCCAATATCTAAGTAAGAGAGGATTTTTTCTAACTGATCTGAGCTGGCTTGTGCACCGATCATGGTATCAGTATCGAGTGGATTACCCATCTTGATTGCCTTGACGCGCTCGATACAGCGTTTAATAAACTCATCATAAATACTCTCATGTACCAGGGCGCGCGATGGGCAAGTACAGACCTCACCTTGGTTCAGAGCGAACATAACCAGACCTTCGACCGCTTTATCCAAGAAGTCATCATCTTCATCCATAATATCGGCAAAGAAAATGTTAGGACTTTTGCCGCCCAGCTCTAGCGTTACTGGTATGATGTTTTCGCTAGCGTATTGCATGATAAGGCGACCAGTAGTGGTCTCGCCAGTAAAGGCCACTTTATTAATACGCGGATTGGAGGCAAGAGGCTTACCTGCTTCGACACCAAAACCGTTAACGACGTTGACGACACCTTTTGGTAGAATGTCAGCGATGCCAATGGTCTCAAGCATAAACAGGATAGAAGCTGGTGTTTGCTCGGCAGGCTTTAGTACCACACAGTTACCAGCGGCAAGCGCGGGAGCGAGCTTCCATACGGCCATCAGAATGGGGAAGTTCCACGGGATAATTTGTCCGACAACGCCGAGAGGCTCATGGAAGTGATAAGCAACGGTGTCTTCATCGATCTGGCTGATGCCGCCTTCTTGCGCGCGGATAGCACTGGCAAAATAGCGAAAATGATCAATGGCGAGTGGTATATCAGCGGCTAAAGTTTCGCGTACTGCTTTACCGTTTTCATAGGATTCAGCGATAGCAATGGCCTCGAGATTGGCCTCCATCTTATCGGCAATTTTGAGTAGTAGATTAGCGCGCTCAGTGACACTAGTTTTGCCCCAAGCATCTTTGGCGGCATGCGCGGCATCTAAGGCTTTTTCGATATCGGCTTCTTTTGAGCGTGCCACTTGGCAGATGGTTTTGCCATCGATAGGACTTGGGTTATCAAAATATTCACCATCAGTGGGCGGCGTCCATTCTCCATTAATAAAGTTGTCGTACTTGTCACGGAACTGAACGGTGCTATCTTGGGTGTTGGGATAGGGGTATAACATAAACGATTCCTTGTTAAGTTGGTGCTATCAGTACAGGCTAACTCTTGCCTGTGGGTCTACTTAATAGCGTATAAAAAATATAATAAAATTAAGTATTTATAAAATAGCTTTTACTCTTAGCGGTGTTTTATATAAAAGCTATTACCTTATCCTACTAAGCTTTTGTAAGGAGTGATAGTGACTAATAATAGTCATATGTTAGTGCTGCGATAACTTTAAGTTATCAATGCGCAAGTTGTTAAAAAGGTTCGCAAAGCCTGATGAGCTGTTATAATAATTGCCATTTATTTAGCCTACCGCGCCTTGGTAGCTCACTTATCTTTTAGACTACTGGTTTGGATCTATGCGTCAATCTTCTGCTCTTGATATCTTGCAAACAGGCCAAAATGTCTTTTTGACTGGCTCAGCAGGCTCAGGCAAGACTTATACCCTTAATCAATATATTAATTATCTGCGTGCACGCCGCGTCCCTGTTGCAGTGACGGCTAGCACTGGTATTGCTGCAACGCATATGAATGGCACGACGATACATAGCTGGTCGGGCATTGGCATCAAAGATGAGCTGACGGATCGAGATTTGACCAACTTATCGCGTAAGCAATTTTTAGCCGATAGACTCAAAGACACTGCTGTCCTCATCATTGATGAGATATCGATGCTCCATGCCAAGCAGCTCAATCTAGTCAATCAAGTGCTCAAACATGTGCGCAAAAACGATAATGCTTTTGGCGGGATTCAGGTCGTCGTCGCTGGGGACTTTTTTCAGCTGCCGCCTATTGGCAGTCGCGGCGAGAGCAATCGGGACAAGTTTGCCTTTATGTCTGAGGCTTGGCTTGATGCCAAGTTCCATATCTGCTACTTATCCGAGCAGCATCGGCAGGTAAGCGAGGCGGCAAATGGTGGTTTAGATTTGGATGACATTCTCAATCAAATTAGGCGTCAAGAAGTCACCTTTGAGGCTATCGAGGCGCTAGAGGCAACCTACGATCAAGACGTCGATATCAGTCGCACACGGTTATATACCCATAATCTCAATGTTAATAAGATCAATGACAAGGAGCTTGCCGCGTTAGAGGGCGAGACCATGCGCTTTGAGGCAAGTGCCACAGGGGATAGTAAGCTCGTTGATACGCTCAAAAAAACCGTACGTACCCAAAATGATCTGACGCTAAAGGTCGGTGCTAAAGTGATGTTTATCAAAAATAACACTGAGCTTGGCGTCTCTAATGGCACGATGGGCGAATTGGTTGGTTTTGCCGCAGTAAAAATCGATGACAAGGACAAAGCCCAAAATGATGCTTTAATAGCGAGCGATAAAAAAGCTATTGAAATCGATGATAATGATGGGGTCAGCACCGAGCAAAAAAGTGCAAAACAACAAGAAAGGTCTAAATCTAAACAACCTGCTACGCAAAAGATGCCCGTCGTCAGGCTCAACTCAGGGCGCGAGGTCGTCGCTGAGGTAGAGGAATGGATCATCGAAGATGAGAGCGGAGAGGTATTGGCAAGCTATGAGCAAGTGCCGCTGTGCTTAGCATGGGCGATTACTATCCATAAATCGCAAGGCATGACCTTGGACGCCGCTGAGATTGATCTGTCGCGTACCTTTGAGCTGGGTCAGGGTTATGTCGCGCTCTCACGCCTTAAGTCACTGGCGGGGCTACAACTGCTTGGCATGAACGATATGAGCTTGCAACTAGACCCATTAGCACGTGGAGCCGACAAGCGCTTTTTGACACTATCAGAAGAAGCGGATGCCAATTACGCGATGCTTGATGACAAAAGCATGAAACAGGCGCATGATAAGTTTATCCTAAAGTCAGGTGGCACCCTGAGTCAATCAGTAATCGATGCTTATGAGGGTCTACAAAAGCGTCGCCGCGAGCGCATAAAAGCGGTGCAGGACAAAAAGCAAAAACTAGGCAACCAAGTCGCTGATAAGTCAGAAAGCACGCTATTATTGACTAAGATGCTGCTGGAGGAGAGCTTGTCCATTGCCGAGATCGCGCAAGAGCGCGAGCTGGCGCAGTCGACAATCATGCGTCATATCAGTGAGCTCAAACGCCAAGATCCAAGCCTTGCCTGTGATCATCTGCGTCCTAATGATGAAGTCATGACCGCTGTTGGTAATGCTTATGTAGCGATTAAAGTGGCCAATAATCCTAATGACTTTAACGATGATGGTAGCGTCAAGATTAAGCCTATTTACGAGAGTCTTAAACAAAGCGTGGACTATAATACTATTCGCTTGGCACTCATATTTATCTCGCCTTAAATTATCGTGCTTTGAGTGTTACCGTGCTTTGGTTGTTATCGTGCTTTAAGTATTATCGTACTTTAAACAGTCGCTATGTCACAATGATAAGCGCTCTGTCCCTACCTTTTATAGCGATGCCTTTTTATGCCTGATTTTTCTAGCGCTATTTATCAATTGACGCCCAATCCTATCAAAAATACCGCTGTCACTAGCGCGCATGCTCAGCCACTGCGGGTGGCGATTAATGGTTTTGGTCGTATCGGGCGCAATGTGCTACGAGCCATGATAGAGCGCTTTGAGGTGCTTGGACGTGCTATCCACATCGTCGCTATTAATGACTTAGCGCCTGCTGATATCTTGTTGCATCTGTTAAAGTTCGATAGCACTCATGGACGCCTAAGCCGTCTTGGGGTGAGCGCCGATATCATAGAGGATGATAGTGAGACGCAGCTGTGCTTGACCAAAAACAGCCATACTTACTGTATTCGTATGCTTAGTGAGCCTAATCCTTCGCAATTGTTGTGGGCGACGCTTGAGATTGACGTTGTACTAGAATGCACAGGTCATTTTCGCTCTTACGAGCAAGCTAGCATGCATATTGACGCAGGTGCGCGGCAGGTGATCATAGGCGCAGCTCCCTTTGATACGGTTGATGCTTGTATCGTCATGGGTGTTAATACTGATATGCTTACCTGCAAGCTACCGATTATCTCAAGCGTCTCTTGTACCACACAAGCCCTAGTACCACTTATCGACACGTTGGACAAAGCCTTTGGTGTACGCTCAGCGATGATGACAGAGATTCATGCGGTGACTGCTGATCAAAACGTCCTCGATCAAGCGCACCGCGATCCGCGCCGCGCTCGAGCTTCAGGTCACAATATTATCCCAACTACATCAAGTAGTATCGCCGCCACCGAACGCGTCCTACCCGCAATGGTCGACAAGATTAATGGGCATTCTATTCGCGTACCGACTATCGATGTCGCTGCCATAGATGTTACCTTTGTTTTGAATACGCCCGATGTCAGTATTGACGCTATAAAGAGTGCACTACTAACAGCTAGTCAAACGCATCTATTGGGGATTATGGCTTATACCGATGAGCCGTTGGTATCGAGTGATTTTATCCATCAGCCAGAGTCGCTGATTATCGATGGTCAGCAGCTCATGCAGGTGGGCAGTCAGTACAAAGTGTTTGCTTGGTACGATAATGAATGGGGTTATGCTAATAGGCTGCTTGATATGTGCTTACATCTAGCATCGAGCAAACCACAGCGCCATAACTAAAAGCATCGGCAAAATAATTTGATTTTTTTGAGCTACGCGCTTGCATTCTCATATCATATCGCTATAATGATGCACAAATGGAGACGTGGCAGAGCGGTTGAATGCACCGGTCTTGAAAACCGACAAGGGTTCATAGCCCTTCGAGAGTTCGAATCTCTCCGTCTCCGCCAAATTTGATAGTTAATATTTTAAAGAAAAGCCCTAATCACTTGCTGATTAGGGCTTTTTCTTTATTGGACAAAAATTAAAATTAAGTAAACTTAATGATTGATTGTAAGTGAATTAATGTTTATTATTTTGATCTCTTTAAACTCAAGGTCGTAATAATGAAAAAAATAATACTGTTGGCTGTTATGAGTGCCAGTCTTTTGGGCTGTGGTAGTGATGACTCTAGACCAGGAGTAATGCCTGGTATACCAAAACCAATCAAACCTTCTACTCCTACCAATCCTTCTAATCCATCCAACCCTACAAATCCACCTACAGACTCTGGTAATCCTCCTAGCGAACCGGTTGAACCTGCTAGTGTGCTACTGTCAGGTATTTACACAGGTATCACAGGACAAGGTGAGATCGCGCAGGGCTTAGTAGATGACAACAAAAGAATATGGGTGGTCTATTCTGACAATCTGCCGGATGTGTATCCACTAGGATTTGTAAGTACCAATCAGAACGTAGTAGGTAATAGTGGCGAGTTTAGCGTCAATGGTAAGAACTATTCTTATGATGATAGAAGTTCTTTTGATGTGACGATTACTGGCAATTATAAAACAGCTAAGACAATAAAAGGGCGAATATTTGATGTACCCTCAAGATCTACTACCTATGAAGTAGACTACGACGACGCGTTATCTGCCAGAAAACAAAGTCTAGCTGCTATTAATAAAGTATTTACTGGTATCGCTTATATTACAGGTGATACAGACGCAGGTGAGCTCGTTCTTGATGTCAAATCAAACGGTTCTTTTACGGGTGAAGATGAATCGGGTTGTAGAATGAGTGGTAAATTCACCCTAGCGACGTCGCAAAGGTACTTTGATAGTACAGTGACATTTGGCGGTGCGCCTTGCTTTGCACCTAGAGAGACTATTACGGGAGTTGCGCTATTAGATGAGAACAATGAGCTAATAGTCATCGGTACAGACGCGAATAGAAGTAAAGGAATTTACTTTAGTGGTGAAGAATAATAAATAATTCTTAAAGAAATATATAATATTAATAAAGCCCTAATCACTTGCTGATTAGGGCTTTTATTGTGGGCAGCACTTTAAGACATTACTTAAAATAAATATTACTCTAACGCGTTATTGAACTCAATAGTTTGACCATCGGCCAAAGTTAGTGTGCCATCAACAATGCTGATAGTGACCGCCTGCGTGTTTCGAATAGCGCGCATGACGTTGATGTCCTCAATACTACTATCGATGATAATCTTGCCAGACTGTTCAGGCTCGATAGTCGGCACAAAACTCGTTAATGGAACATTAAACTTTTTGCCCTGAGTGAGCTTGGCGTCTTTCATCATCAGCGTACCTTCAAAGCTCTCGATAGGTACACTGCCGTGATTGGAGAGCATAAACTGCATTTTAACCTGATTGAGACTATCGCTGTCGCTGGTTTTGACAGGGAGCAGGGCAACGGGATAAGTTTGTGCAGTTACCGCGCTATTGGATTGATTGGCGACAACAGGGCTCTTTTCTCCCGTTGGATTATCAGGATGCAGGCGCTCGTACTCGCGCTGTTGTAGTAGTGCTTTTTCAATCGTAGTACGCGGCATCGCTCCTGACTCATAAGCGCCGCTAAGCTTCATACGTAGCATATAGCGACTCAAAACCTGCCTATCGCTCTCAGGCAATTGCTCAAAGGTATCACCCAATTGCGCCTGCCATTGATCCGAGTTGGTCGGTATGGTCTGTTTTGCTGGATCATTTTGCGGCATAGAGCAGCTAGTTATCATCGGTACAACCCCTAGCGATAAGGTTGCAAGTAGAGCAGTACTCAAGCGCTTTATCATGATTCACTCCTTATAAGCACACATGTTATGTCTTATTCTTAGAGCTTTAATATACCGCGTTTACTCAATGAATGGGAATGCTCATCACGTTATCTTTTGCAAGAGTTAGCTCAATTTAAAGTTAGCACAATAAAGGTAAGCCAGATTAATGGAAAATAGAATAAGCAAGCAAAAGGTAAGTATAAAAAAAGGCTAAGCACTCTAGTAGCGCTTAGCCTTTTGTATTTTGCCTTTTTAAATCTTAAGCCTTTATTCGTCTTTTTCTAGCTCAGATAGAGAATGAATAATACTGTTGTTGTGCGTAGTAATAATCGCCTGATCAATAATGCGCTGACTTACGCCATGTTTACGTAGGGTTTCGATAAAGACCTCATCGTGCGCAAGCGTGTAGTCTTGATGATCACGGTCAAGACCTTGACGGATGTAGAGACGTATTAACCCCTGAATACGTTTAAACCCTAGCTCCTCTGAGGTAGCCGTCAACAAACCAATCATCTCCTCAGACAAACGGATACTTACTGGGCGCATCACCTTTTGCGGATGATCTGAGAACTTATTTTTTATATGGACAGGTATCATAATAAACCATTGTTTGTAGTGATATTATAAGACAAAACACTAGGATGAAATCAATTAAGCAAAACTATGCTCACCATACAACAAATACTGCCAAAAGAACACCTTATTGTTCAACCGCTATAAAACCTATAAGCACAAAAAAACCTCTATCAATAATGGATAGAGGTTTTCGTTGTTTGTACAATTGAATAGGGTTCAAACAACTAAATATGGCTCCTCAACCTGGGCTCGAACCAGGGACACACGGATTAACAGTCCGACGCTCTACCAACTGAGCTATTGAGGAATAAGGGGTGATAACGACTGGTTACTATCAAGCGATAAGCTTGTTTGCGTTATGTGGAGCACATTTTAGCCAAGTCTCTTGGTTGTGTCAACCTAGATAAGCGAATAACACTAAAATTTATTAAATATGCGTAAGCTTATTCAGCGAGCATACTGGCATAAAAAAACCCTCATCAAAGTGATGAGGGTCTTGGCAAATGCCATAATCGAATCTAAAGAGTACTGCTAAAATTTGGCTCCTCAACCTGGGCTCGAACCAGGGACACACGGATTAACAGTCCGACGCTCTACCAACTGAGCTATTGAGGAATAAATCACTGCTGACAGTGAACTTAGCATCTGTTCTAATGAGTTCGTGCTAAGTGGGGCGTATTCTAACAAAGATAAAAAATACGTCAAGCTTTTTTGTCTATTTTTTTTATTTGGCTAAATATAGAGAATAAGCAGCTTGTCATCTTAACGGATGACTCTTGATGGGCTCTTTTGTCTATTTTTAATCTATGATAATAGTTTGTGTCAGTTGATTGCGAAGTTACAACAATAAAGGTGCAGCCTTATACTATAATTATTTGGACGCTGACTATTTAGATTTTATACAACAGCGAACGCCTTTAATAAGATAAAACCAATAAAAGTAGGGACTCTATTATGAATAATAACGCTAATAAACTAAGCATCGTTATTACTGGTGCAACCTCTGGTATCGGCAAGCAGTTGGCAAAAGATTATCTATCAGATGGTCATACTGTATATGCCGTTGGCCGCGATGATGAGGCGCTCGCTGAATTAAAAGAGTTGGGTGCCAATCCTATCGATTTGGACTTGATGGACCGCGATAAAGTGATAGACGCCTTTAATGATATCGATAAGATTGACTTAGCCATTTGCGGCGCGGGCATGTGTGAGTATTTAGACATGCCAAACTTTGATAGTGAAGCCTTTATGAAGGTAATGTCAGTCAATATGGGTACACTGTCACACGCTATTGAAGGCGCATTGCCAAAGCTAATTGAGTCCAAAGGTCGCTTGGTGGGTATAGGGTCGGCATCCGCTTATGTACCGTTTGCACGCGCTGAGGCTTACGGAAGCTCAAAAGCGGCAATTCACTATCTTATGAAAACCTTGCAAATCAGTCTTGCGCCTTTTGATGTTGCGGTCAGCCTAGTCGTTCCTGGTTTTGTCGAGACGCCAATGACCAAGCAAAATGACTTTCCGATGCCCTTTATTCAGACGACTGAGCAGGCAAGTCAAGCTATTCGTGATGGTATTAATAGCGGCGATGACGTTATTGAATTCCCCAAAAAGCTTACGCTACCACTCAAGGCGCTAGGGACGTTACCAGATATGGTCTGGCAGCAAGTTAGCGAAAAGCTCAATAAAAAGTAAGAGGCGTACGCTGCAAATATTAAGCCGCTATTTTTACATTTATCACAGATAATAAAGTTATACAAAGGAAAAGCCATATGTCGTTTATGCGTCGCAAACGAGCATCAAAAGAGCAGCTGACCCATAATAAGGACAGCAGTAAGACGGACACTAGTATCAGTGATGATTCAAAGGGATCAAATAAGACTCGCGTGGCTATTATTGGCTCAGGGGTATCAGGTTTGAGTTGTGCTCATTACCTAGCCGCGCATCATGACGTGACTATATTTGAAGCCAATGATTATATCGGTGGTCACGTCAATACCATTGATGTGGCGTTGCAATATGGCAAAAAGACCAACGACGACAACGTCGAAAAAAGTGCAATAGATACTGGCTTTATTGTCTTTAATGAGCGCACTTACCCTAACTTTTTTCGTCTGCTTCATGAGCTACAAGTCCCGTTTCAAGCGACTGATATGAGCTTTTCGGTTAAGAACATCGCTCGCAAGTTTGAGTATAACGGTCATACGATCAATACCTTGTTATCTCAGCGCAAAAACGTACTTAATCCAAAGTTTTGGCAGTTTGTCAAAGACATTGTGCAGTTCAATAAGCACATTCGCAAACTGCGTCAAGATTATGATAGCGTGCGCGTGCAAGGCGGCGATGTCAGTGCATTTACCGAGCAAACCTTGGGCAGTTATTTGGCAGGTGAGCGCTATGGTCAGCTATTTACAGACAACTACTTGTTGCCTATGGTGTCGGCGATTTGGTCGACTAGCCTAAAAGAGGTACAAGCCTTTCCATTAGTGTTCTTTGCTCAGTTCTTTGACAATCATGGCCTGCTCGATGTGGTTAATCGCCCGCAGTGGTTCACTATCAAAGGCGGCTCTAAGCAATATGTGAATAAGCTGGTCACAAAGTTCGTTAAGGCGGGCGGTACAGTGCGGGTCAATAGTCCTGTAGAGTCTGTCACTCGCCATGATGATAGCAGTGGTGGATCAGTTACATTAAACGTCGTGAGCTACGACGCAGCAGAGCAACAAGCCCATAGCGAAGAGCTGGTCTTTGACGAAGTTATTTTTGCTTGTCATGCAGATACCGCGCTCAAGTTATTAGCCGATGCAAGCCTTGATGAGCAAGAGGTGTTAAGTCACTTTCGCTTTACGGAAAACACGGCGGTTTTGCACACTGATAGTAGCGTCTTACCCAAAAAGTCACTAGCATGGGCCAGTTGGAACTATCTAATAGATAAGCAGACGAGCATTGCAAATCAAGAACAGATGGGCAAGGAGTCGCCAGCTAACAAACCGGTGCTGACTTACCATATGAATATATTGCAGCGCTTGACCAAGCAGCATAATTATCTAGTCACGCTCAACCATGATATCGATCCGGCGCAAGTGATCAAAAGCATCGATTACAGTCATCCAGTATTTGACAATGAGATGATTGCAGCGCAAGGGCAGTGGGCGCGCATCTCTGGTAGTGGCTTGCATACGCACTTTTGCGGTGCTTATTGGTTCAATGGCTTTCATGAAGATGGCGTACGTAGTGGACTGCGCGTTTGCCAAGCGTTAGGGAGCGCTATTGAGATCAAAGATGAGGTCGATGCCAGTCATATCCCTGATAGTGATAGCACCCATACGCCGTTTCGCTATAGAGATTTGCCCGTTAAAGCTGACAAAAAAACGCGCCAACTCAAAAAACGCCAAGTGCAGACGGCAACGACCAATCAAGAGCTGGTCGCTTATGTCGCAAGCTTGCAACTGACAAATGCGCCTAGTAAAGGCAAAACCAAAAAACGTGGTTTTTTCTTTGGCCGTAAAGCCTAACATATGAGAGAGTCATGAGCACAAATCCTGCTAGTGAACACAAGAGTATGACGAGTGATAAGGGTTTACCACATCAGCTGTTTAGTGGCACCACTTGGCACACCCGCTTATTGCCAAGCATACATAAGTTTGCTTACCCTTATCGCTATTGGGGCATCAATATCAGTGCGCTCGCAGCAGGGCAGGATCTACCTGAGATCAATCTATCAGTGTTAGGCAGTAAATGGCTCAAAAGACTGCCCCTGTTCTCAGCCAAACATAAGGCATTACAGCAGTTTTTTGCCGATGATTATTTGCAAGAAAAAGCAGATGATACTCAAAAAAAGACAGATGATAGTAAGACTAAAAGTAGTGATAACGCTATACAAGCGCTAAATGAGCGTCTGACTCAAGCCTTTGTGACTCAAACAGGTAGCAAGCCTACAGGCGATATGATGGGTATGCTTGTGTGCCGTAATGCAGGATTGTATTTTAGCCCAGTCAATTTCTATATAGGCTTTGATAGCAAGCAAACCCCTACGCACTTATTGGCAGAGGTTTCTAACACCCCTTGGGACAAGCGTCATTACTATGGGTTTTTATTACAAGGGCAAGAGACCGAATTTTGCCATGACAAAAACTTTCACGTCTCACCCTTTAACCCCATCGATCAGCTCTACCGCTGGCAGGTGAAAGTGACTGATCAAGATGACGACTGCTTGCACGTTCGCATTGCGATCGATATCAGTGACAGACGCGGTGAGGTGCTAAAGACTGGTATAAAAATGTCAGGCGTGCCAATGACGACGCGATCGATACAGCATAGCTTACGCAAAAACCCGCTAATGAATATGACCTCATTGACCCGTATCTACTGGCATGCTTTTAAATTATTTGCTATCAAAAAAGTGCCTTATATTAATTATGATGAAACGCTTGCTGATAGTAAGCAAGGGCGTGAAGAAAGTAGCAAGGACAGTAAGTACTATAAATAACCCCTTTATCTCTCTGCAACTGTATGAAAGGATGATTAAACGATGTCAGTACGACCGACCGAACGTCAGCCGACGACCCGATTAGAAAAGATTAATGCCCGCATGAGCCAAACGCTCAGTGACAGCGCTATCTTACAACCTGTCAATAAAGGCATGAATAACCTAGCTCGAAAGGCAATATTTCAGGCGCTCAAACGCGTTCAGTTTGGCGGCATTACCATTATTGAAGCGTTTACGCAGTCTATCGATACGCATAGTTTCGGTGATAAATCTTTGAGTCTAAAAAGTAGCTCAGCAGTAGGGCGTCATGCCCTGCATGTGACGTTGAGAATCTATGATATCAGTGTCTATCGTCAGCTATTGTTTGGCGGCTCTATCGCCTTGGCAGATAGCTACATCAATGGCGAATGGGACACCGATGACTTAACGGGGTTGATACGCTTAGCGGCGCGTAACTTAGCCGTACTCAATAAATTAGAGAACCGATTTGCTGGCATTAGTAAAGCGTTTGAAAAAGCCAAGCATCAGCTACGTAGCAATGATCAGTCTGGCTCTAAGTCTAATATCTTGGCGCATTACGATTTGGGCAATGATATGTATCAGCGCTTTTTAGATGAGACCATGATGTATTCATCTGCTGTTTATCAAAACTCCGAGGCGACCCTGAGCGAGGCGCAGCAGCATAAGCTTAAGCTGATTTGCAAGCGCTTGCAACTGACAGCCAACGATCACGTCATTGAGATTGGTACTGGTTGGGGCGGTTTTGCTATTTATGCGGCCAAAAATTACGGCTGCCAAGTCACCACGACGACGATATCTGACGCTCAGTACGATGAAGCCAAGGTGAGAGTAAAGGCTGCGGGCCTGTCAGATAAAATTACTTTGCTCAAACAGGACTACCGTGAGCTGACAGGGCAGTATGACAAGCTTGTCAGTATTGAGATGATCGAAGCGGTTGGTCATGAGTATTTGCCAACCTTTTTTGCCAAGTGCAATAGCTTACTTAAACCAACAGGGCTTATGGTGCTACAAGCTATCACCTTTAATGATCAAAACTATGAGGACTATATAGATTCCGTCGATTTTATTCAGACGCATATCTTTCCAGGTGGTTGCCTGTTGTCTAATCAAGAGCTAAATACCCAGTTTACTAAGCAGACGGATATGGTCATCAAGCAATTACATGATTATGGTTTTGATTATGCGCACACATTACGCGACTGGCGCATAGCCTTTATGTCGCAGCGTGAAGAGATCAAAGCTTTGGGCTATGATGAAGCCTTTATTCGTCTGTGGGAGTTTTACTTTTGCTACTGCGAGGGTGGATTTTTGGAGCGCACTATTGGTGTGGTGCAGCTTACTGCAGTCAAACCTGACAACATCGATATATTGCATTTTTCTGATTCGCCTGCAGCTGATCTGATAGATAAGCCTACTGACACTACAACAAACCTGCGCAGCGCTCCTAGCACTGCGGCTGCGTTTGGCTAAAAGTACACTACTGAGCGTTTTACCAGATTTACAATTAAATGACCTAAAGCTATAACGATTACTAAATCTATATACATCATATTAAAGTACAGTTAAAGCATAAAAAATAATTGGGACCTGTGTTTGGTTATTACAAAAGGATATTATTATGGGCTATACATTTGTTTATCTAGTTGCTGTTGCTATGTTTTTAGGCGTAGATTTTGTCTGGTTATCAACGATGAAAGGGCTGTTTTATGAGGAACGTATAGGTCATCTGTTGGCGGATGAACCTAATATGATGGCGGCAGCTGTGTTCTACATGTTCTATATCTTAGCGCTATGCATTATCGTCCTTTATCCGCAGATAAAAGCGAACGCCTCTATCGGGCACATTTTCTTATTAGGTGGTTTACTTGGCTTGATGGCTTATGGTACTTATGACTTTACTAATCTTGCGCTATACAAAGGGTATACACTTGATACTGCTTTGGTAGATTTTACTTGGGGTGGCTTTTTAACAGGTACAGTGAGTGCTGGCACGGCTTGGTTGGCTTATCGCTTTAACTGGCTAAATAAGACGGCATCAGCTTAGGTGTTTGAGCTACAAGAAAGAGCGGTTTAATTTAGGTTAAGCCGTTTTTTTGCTGTTATCAATTTGCACTAGATATCCGCCTGCTGTATAACTGACAGATAAATTTTGCAACGATAA
This sequence comes from Psychrobacter sp. T6-4, assembly GCF_052258425.1. NCBI lineage: Bacteria > Pseudomonadati > Pseudomonadota > Gammaproteobacteria > Moraxellales > Moraxellaceae > Psychrobacter > Psychrobacter sp. T6-4. The sequence goes on along the minus strand of NZ_JBQQEZ010000004.1, from coordinate 27,688 downwards.
ACGTTACAACGACCAAGGACAACTATGGCTCAATCTAATACCTCATCTACTGCCAAAAAAGCACCGCTAAACCATGAGCTTTATATGTCGATACTGATGACGCCTGATATGGCAAACTTCATTGGTAATGTTCATGGTGGCGACTTACTTAAAATGCTCGACCAAGTCGCTTATGCTTGCGCCAGTCGCTACAGTGGTAACTATGTGGTGACCCTATCCGTTGATCAAGTAATGTTTCGTGAGCCTATCTATGTCGGTGAGCTCGTTACCTTTGCCGCTAGCGTTAACTATGTCGGCACCACTTCGATGGAAGTAGGTATACGAGTAGAAGCAGAGGACGTGCGCGCACGTACAGTCCGTCATACTAACAGCTGCTATTTTACGATGGTAGCTATCGATGATAATGGTAAACCTACGCCAGCCCCGCCGCTTGATCTAAAAGATCCTATGCGTCAATGCCGCGCCGATGCAGCGCTTGAGCGTAAACAGTTACGTATGCAAAGCTCACACCGTCCCAGCTGTGATCTAGACGCGCCAGTCGAGAATCCGACAGCTATGCAAAAGCAGGACAGCAAAGATTTGTAGCATTTTTATAAATAGCGGTAATTACAAATAGCGATAAGAACGATTAAGCATAAAAAAAGGTCACTTATAAAGTGACCTTTTTAAATTAGACATACGTGTTAATTATAAGTTATTTCTTTGGTGCATTAGCACCGATGAACCATGCATCTTTATCTACAACGCGGCTTACCTCAGTTAGCAAATCAGCGGTATCTTCATCGCCTGCGTCACCCGCAGTATCGATCGCTTCACGTAGCGTTTCAGCAATTTTCTTATAACGGTTAGTCAGCTCACGAACATGCTGATCCACTTCTGTAATATCAGTGGGATAAGTTTCTAATATTGAATCTTCAGCGACGCGTTTAGAGATACCGTTTGCTTTGCCGCCCAAAATGACAATACGCTCTGCTACAGTATCAAAGGCTTCAGTTAAACGATCATAGGTGTCATCTAGTAACTGATGCACACCAATAAAGCCAGTACCTTGCAGATTCCAATGGCACTGCTTGGTGTCCATGCTCAGATCCATCAAGTTTGCTAGGTTTGAATTAAGTAGGTCTACCATTTTTTTGGCAGTGTCGTCATTGATTCCACTCGCGTAACGTTCTCTCATATTATGCTCCATTATTTATTAGAATTTAGATTATTTATTTAGCTTAACTGATTTCGATTTGGGTGTTGCTCAATTTCAGTATCTATACTAACAGTTTGAATTGATGATTGAACCCTAGACTATTAGGCTTTGTTGAGTGGTCATGTAATAGCTTTGTTAATCGTGAAAAGCTTTGTAAATATATCGTCTAGCGTGTAAGTTTTATACCCAAATCTTGATCGATATAGAGGGGGTGAATCAATACGTCTATCCTCTATTCGTCTACAAATCAATCAAACAGCGCTTACTAAGTAACCTTCAATAAACGACTTCTGAATACTTAGCACAAATAACACGTTGTTTTAGCTCTTTTTGCTAAGTAAGACTTGGTGTAAATAGCCTTTAAAAATAGTGCTAAAACCCCATAATGTTATAAACCTATTGAATAAGACAGTTCTTATGCGTATGCCTGAACCGCGCTCGTCGCGTCAGTTAAATCAATTGGCCTCTCAGTTACAAGGCGAAGCTGAAATTGTTGGTGTCAATGCGTCTGGAACGCAAATATCGAGTCGCGCCTTTGAGATGGTGACTGACTTTGAGCCTGCAGGCGATCAGCCGCAAGCCATCGATAAGCTCGTCAAAGGGATTAATAGTGGTATGGATGAGCAACTGTTACTTGGCGTGACAGGCTCAGGTAAAACTTACACTATGGCAAAGGTCATATCCGAGTGTCAGCGCCCAACGATCATTATGGCGCATAACAAGACGCTGGCGGCGCAGCTATATGGTGAGTTCAAATCGTTTTTCCCGAACAACGCCGTTGAATACTTCGTCAGTTATTACGATTACTATCAGCCTGAAGCCTACGTCGCGGCATCCGATACCTTTATCGAAAAAGACAGTGCTATCAATGATCATATCGATCAGATGCGCCTGTCAGCCACCCGCGCGCTGCTTGAGCGCCGTGATGCAATCATCGTCGCTTCGGTCTCTTGTATTTATGGTCTGGGTGATCCTGAGAGTTATCTTAAGATGCTGCTCCACATTGTTGTCGGTGACAAAATAGATCGCACCGCAACGATCAAGCGTTTGGTTGAGATGCAATATACTCGTAACGAGCTGGACTTTGGGCGTGGTACGTACCGCTTGCGTGGTGAGCTACTTGATATTTATCCAGCTGAGTCTGAGCAATTGGCAGTACGCGTGCATCTGTTTGATAATGAAGTTGAAAAAATTACTTGGTTTGATCCGCTAACGGGTAAGACCGTGCGTAGCGTGCCGCGTATTACTATCTATCCTAAGTCACATTACGTCACCCCGCGTAATAAGTTGGATGCGGCTAGTATCACTATTCGCGAAGAGCTTGAGCCGCGCCTTGAGTATTTTCGCGATAATAACAAACTGATTGAAGCGCAGCGTCTTAAAGAGCGTACCCAGTATGATCTTGAGATGATACAACAGCTCGGCTACTGTAACGGTATCGAGAACTACTCACATCATCTCTCTGGTCGTCCGTGGGGTGAGGCGCCGCCAACACTGTTTGATTATATTCCAGAGGATGCGCTGCTGTTTATCGATGAGTCGCACGTTACCGTCTCGCAAATTGGAGCAATGTATAAAGGCGATCGCTCGCGTAAAGAGAACTTGGTCAATTACGGCTTTCGTCTGCCTAGTGCGATGAACAATCGACCTATGAAGTTTGAAGAGTGGGAGCGTATCAAACCCAAGACTATTTATGTGAGTGCGACGCCTGCACTGTATGAGTATGAGCACAGCGAGCAAGTGGTCGAGCAGGTCGTGCGTCCAACGGGACTTATTGATCCTGAGATTGAGATACGTCCCGTGCTGACCCAAGTCGATGATGTGTTATCTGAGATTACCAAGCGCCGCGAACTTGATGAGCGTGTGCTGATTACCACTTTGACCAAGCGTATGTCCGAGGATTTGACCAGTTATCTTAAAGAATACGATGTCAAAGTCGCCTATCTGCACTCAGACATTGATACCGTTGAGCGTATGCAAATCATTCACGAACTGCGTACAGGCGTGCATGATGTTTTGGTCGGCATTAACCTCTTGCGTGAGGGTCTAGATATGCCCGAGGTGTCACTGGTGGCGATATTTGATGCCGATAAAGAGGGCTTTTTGCGCTCAGAGCGCGCGCTGATTCAGACCATTGGTCGCGCCGCGCGTCACTTAAACGGCAAGGCCATACTCTATGCCGATCGCATCACGCCAAGTATGCAAAAGGCGATAGATGAGACCGACCGTCGCCGCGAAAAGCAAGTGGCATTTAACCTTGAGCACAACATTACGCCAAGGGGCGCGCGCCGCAGTATCACGGACAAGATCGATACGGGTGATGATCTGGACGCTAACGACAATCAAGCGATTCCGGTCAAGAGCAATCTGCCAGATGTTGATATCAGTATTTTACGCAGTCCTGATCTGCTCGCCAAAGAGATCAAGCGCCTAGAGAAACTTATGAAGCAGTTCTCTCGTGATCTCAAGTTTGAGGACGCCGCAAAAACCCGTGACAAAGTGCTAGAGCTAAAAGCGCATCTGCTTTAGGTGTTTTAATCGGGGCGCACCCTGTGCCCAAACCTGTGTTTATTTATCTACACTGAAAAAATAAATGATGTTTTCTTGTATGCATCTATTTAAAGGTTTGGTAACGAAAAAAGAAGCTTCATCAGACTTTAATATTTCTCCTACAGTGCCACCGCCCTCTATTATATCTCCAATTTGAAAGACTTTACCATCTACAGTTAACGCATGATTATTTAAATCGAAGGTTGTAGTGCCATGTTCAAATATCGGGTTCATTATATAAGTACCATTATAAGCCAGTAGACAGCCATCTTGATACAATAATGTTGCAGATGTTGCAGAAGCTATTACAGGTATTTGAGGATCTCGAGGAGGATAGCTAAAAAATAAACCAGCTCCTAGTTCAGTTTCGCTATAAGCACTAGGTACACTCGTGGTTTGGTAGCCTGTGGTCAATAATGTTGAAGCAAATAACACCACTATAACGTATATTGTTTTAGTCATTGGGCAATATCCTTTTACTAAATCTTAATATGGAGTAGTTAATAACTGAGCACCCGTATAATGAACAAACCTTAGAGGTGAGTACATTAGAGCAGCATTGCCGCTATTGCTTACTACGCATGAACTTGCTATTCCATATGGCACAGAGCCATAAACTGGTCCCCCACTATCTCCTACTAAACAATTCAGTCCCTTACGTTCAATCCTAACAAAAGTATTGCCACAAGGTAAAGATGATGCGCATCCTTTATTGGCGCCACCAGATGCCGAATTATTAAAATTCGCATAGGCAACATCTATTACATTGCCACAAGAAGTCCCCGTTGTCCGACCGTAATGACATAAATATGTGTCAACTTGGGCGCTTCTATAGGGATAAGCTTCTTCTGTATAGCTACTGATATCTGGATAATAGTATGGCAACGCTTTTACTGTTTTATCATTTGTCTCAAAAAATGCAAGATCATGATATTTACCAGAATCAGGATTTGTATCGTATCCTGTCAAGGTTAGCTGGTGTATCTCATTATTTCGACCGACATAACGTGATTTTGTGCCAAGTTCCTTATTGAGCGTTCCACAATGGGCAGCTGCGATGACGCCAGCTACACCATTCTTTGTGGCTGGAAAGCCAGCTGTACACATAGGCTTGTTCGGATAAGAAGAGCTAACTGGTGATGTCTCCAAGAATCCCCCACCGATAAGGCTTGTTGTTTTGACAGGACCATCATCGAATACTATCTCTGTTTCCATTCCTGATAATTTACTTAATTGCTGGTTGTTCAACCAAGACTGTTTTTTTGAATCATCAGGTTCATACACATAAATGGAGATTATATCTTTTCTTGGGTTATAACCTAAACCTTGTATACCTTCGATACTTCTCATTAATCTTGAACTTTGATTTTGCAAAATATTTTCAATTGACTTAAAGTTTCTAGGAGAATTGGCAACAACATCTATAGGTAGCTTATATCTTGCTGAAAGTTGATTAGATAAGGCTAGAACATCTTTTTCTAATCGTCCTTTCTTAGAGGTGCGAACTACAAGTTTGAATTCGTTACCCTCGTTATCAAAATATATTCCTGCAATGTCATCTCCAAATTTTCCTTTTATTAGGCGGATAATTTCTTCTTGATCAGCCATGATTTTTAATCTGTAAGTCGCCTCCTGTATCGTAACATTATAGCTTTTAGAGTATTCAACAGCAGCCTTCTCAATGAAAGTATCATTTGCATTAACATTGAATGAAAAAGTAGAAAATGTGAGAAGTAATAAGATAGAGTATTTATACATATTTTCTTTACATTTGTTTGGTCATTTAATTGTAAATTTAATAATACATGAATAATTTTCTAAAATAAATTATTTCCTTACTATTTGTTCAAATCAAATGACTATATGGAATTTAAGATAAATTGTAAGTTTAAAATAATACGAAAATTCTACTGGGATTTTTAAGTTTGAAAATGGCCATATAGAGATGCTTAGTCGAATTTTAAATGGGCTATTTTTAAGGGTTTACTAGCTTATATAGAATTTATTCCTTACCAACCATAAACGTACCTTTACACATCACATCTTAAAATTTTTCAGTTTCTCTTATAGGCTTAATAAGTACCTTTTAGAGCTACTTAAGCTTATTAAATTTATAAATTTTAACCCATAAGGATATAACTATAATGGACGTTACATCGTTATTCAAAAAGGGAGTAGAAAAACAACTACTTGATGTAGATGATTATATTTTTACGCCTGAGCGCATTGATATGGTGGTAGATGAGGGCAACCTGAACTGTGTGCTTAATAGCGATGGTTCAGTCAATATTTTTTATAGCAAAGAAGGTATCACTGACGTGAGAGCTGCTGCACGCAAGCATCCTTTTACCGATTTTGATACCGAGCTCCATCATGGTATTTATGACGATGTCATCGAAGATTTGATCGATGGTGTCAATGAGATTATCAATAGTCATTCTAAGTACTTTCGCATGAATAAAGTGTTACCTATGACTGCCGCTTTAGGTGACACTGACTTGATAAGCGAGAACGACAAGTACTAATAAGTAAGTACTAGATTTTAATGAATAGTTATCAAACCAGTTAAGAGATTTTAGTAGTCATTTGGAGCATTATTATGGATGTCGCAGCACTGTTTAAAAAAGGCGTAGAAAAAGAATTACTAGATGTTGATGATTACATCTTTATACCTGAACGTATGGATATCGTCGTCGATGAAGGCGATCTGGTTTGCGTATTAAATAGCGATGGTAGTGTCAATATATTCTATACCAAAGAGGGCATTACTGACGTAAGAGCGGCTGCGCGTAAGCATCCTTTTACCGCTTTTGATACTGAATTGCATCATGGTATTTATGATGATGTTATCGAAGATTTGGTTGAGGGCGTTAATGATATTATTAATACCAGCTCAAAGTACTTTCGGCGCAGTAGAGTATTACCCGTTGCTATGCAGCCTGAACCAATAACTCAAAATCATATCTAAACTTTACTGGCGCAATCTCAGTCATATTACCTAAAAAGCACCCCATACGCTAAATTGACGTATAGGGTGCTTTTTTAGTTTTGTATATTTTAATAGTATCTTGACTAGCGGCTTATGGCGTAACGATACTGCCATAGCAGCTTTGTAGTGACTTTGCGACCACTCGTGCGACTAGCTGCGTGCGGTAGCTTGCATCAATAGCGGCATTACCTAGCTCAACGATAGTTACTTGCTGCGGGGCTTGTTCGCTAACGCAGCCACATACTCGAGATTTGACCGCTTCTTCTTGAGCCTCGGTCATAGCGGCACTCGCAATCTGCCACGTCTTTTGACTCTCGATTTGACTGCGGCACTGATTGTCGATAGCGGCTTTGAATACGTTCATGCCGATCTCATTAGCTGCTCCTATAGCGTCACCTGAATTGTTGGTTCCACCCGTTGTGGTACAGCCTGCAAGTGCAAAAGCTGTAAGCATCGTAGCTGACAGTAATAGTTTTTTCATAACAGTATCCTTTAGGTATTAATAAATAAGCACTAGCGCATAATAACTGATCTTATGACTAAAAGTGCGGCTCTAATACTTAAAAACATCGCTTATCTTTATTACTAAATCAACAGTAGATGCATTATTTAGACATTCAGGACACTTTAAGTAGGTGAGCACGCAGTCATTTAAATCAGTTATCATATGTAGTATGAGTCCGAGTCCAATTATCCTAAAAGGTCTACTCATGAATAACATCGCCAAGTAGACGATCATAGCGTAGTAAGTATGGAGAGGATGAAAGTTGATACTACAGCGATTAGGCGAAAATATTGGCGTGGCTAGTAAATGGTCTAAATCAACGAGCATAGTAGCAAGCAAAATTAAATAGACGCGTTTGTAGTCTTTACGGAAGAATACGTAAGCTATGGGTAGCGGCAGACCAAAATGCAAAAAGTAATGGATAAGCGTCTGATTCATTGCTTTTGGGTTCAAATAGACATGAGCGCTCAGTATAGCGCTAATTAGTAATCAATTGCCGCTCGCAACAAACAAAAAACCAGCTAAGACATAAGGTCCAAGCTGGTTTTGACAGATAATAAGATAGTTGTACTTAGTAGTCTCTAGACATTTTTACTATGCTGCTTTGACTGAATGTCTTTTGCTAACTTATAGCACTCATCGACATGATCGGTAGCGATTTTTTTGAAAATAGTATAGCCCATAGTCGCGGCAACCAATTGACCACCTAATGGAATAAACTTGGTAACTTGCTTAGCAGCAATTCGACCACCAAAACCCTGAATGGTCTTTTTAACGATACCACGCGTAGCCATAAGACCTGCAAAGTCTACTGTACGATCTTTTAGGGCTTTCCAATGAATCTCACGCGACTCAAGATCAACTGCTGACTGACGGCCTTCAATGAGACCAAAACGTTCGCTAATCTCTGGAATGAGCTGAGTGAGCATACCTGCATCAACAGCTACGTCAAAAAAAGGCACTGGTATGACTGCCACGCCAGCTGAATATTTAGCGCGTTTTTTGACCAATTTATAGCAGTCTTTTTTGATTTGTTCTAAATCTAAATTTGGGTCAATGGTATTAGGAAGTTTTTCAGGTTTTGGCGTCGTTTTCATAAAATATCCTTTTAAGTTACACAATTATTAATACATATATAGAAGTAATTTGCTGCCTAACAGTGTAGTCAATTATGAGCGTTATACCATTATAGCTTTGTAGCGAAATGCAGAATATTGGCTTAAGATTGCACAGTTTTTGTAAATACAATGACCTATTTTAGGTCTATCTCATTTACGGTAATACCAATTAGTTAAAGTCACAGCACTAGAGCGATATCTATAATTATCATTGTGACCCTTTATAAAAGCCAGTAGAATACGCTCATGCTAAATTTAACTCCCCGTTATACGGGTACTCGCATCGACGAGCTACCCGCCGCACTGCAGCCACTTGCTGCTCACTCTTTTACTCTAGCCAGACTATACGCAGGTCGCGGTATCACTGCGCCTGATGAGCTAGAGACTGGCCTTTCGGGTCTACTGCCAGCAGAGCATTTGCATGGTGTTAGTCAAGCCGTTCGTCTCTTAGATAAAGCTATTGATGAGGGTTTACGCATCCTTATCGTTGGCGACTTTGATTGTGATGGCGCAACCAGTACCGCGCTTATGGTGCGGGCGCTGAGCGCTATGGGCGCGGTCGTTGATTTTATCGTGCCTGATCGCTTCAAGTACGGTTATGGGCTGACGCCTGAGATTGTCGAGTTGGGTATTCAGACGTATCATCCTGATATGATTGTGACCGTTGATAACGGCATCTCTAGTCATGAAGGCGTGGCGCGCGCGCAAGCTGACGGTATCATCGTTATCATAACCGATCATCATCTAACCACCAAGACCGTGCCGCCTGCTGAAGCTGTGGTCAATCCTAATCAGATAGATTGTAACTTTGCTAGTAAAGCACTTGTCGGCGTCGGCGTAGCGTTCTATGTCCTAGGACGCTTGGCGAAATTGCGCCGCGCGGCAGGCAAGTCTACTGTGCAAGTCAGTCAATATTTAGATCTAGTCGCGCTTGGCACTATCGCTGATGTCGGCGTACTCGATAAAAACAATCGCACGCTCGTACATCATGGGCTTACTGCGATTCGCCAAGGGCGCTGTAGCCTTGGAATATTGGCGCTTCTTGAACAAGCAGGGCGCGATCCCAAGCAGATGCAAGCGCAGGACTTTGGTTTTGTATTAGGGCCACGTATCAATGCCGCCGGTCGCATGGATAACATGCGTATCGGTATTGACTGCCTGCTGACTGAGGATTGGAGTACCGCGCAGCGCTTGGCTCATGAGCTTGAACAGCTCAATCGCACGCGCCGTCAAGTCGAAGGCGAGATGCGCGCGCAAGCGGATACTATCGTGCAAACCTTGATTACCGACAATGGCGATGATGAGGCAGTAGATGATAATGATGACGATACCATCTGCCGTGATCGCACACATAAAGAGAGTGCTCGCAACACAGAAACCAATGACGGTGCAAAAACTAAGGCGAGCCGTAGTATCATTTTATATAAAGATGACTGGCATCAAGGCGTTATCGGTATCGTCGCAGGGCGGCTAAAAGAGAGCCATTACCGTCCTAGCATCGTCTTTGCGCCCGCCAATACAGAACGTACGGGTGATGATGATCCTATTAAAGGTTCAGCGCGCTCTATTGCTGGCGTGCATATCCGTGATGCTATTGAGCAAGTAGCTGAGCAGCATCCTAATCTGATTAGCCATTTTGGCGGGCATGCCATGGCGGCAGGTTTGACTCTAAAACGACGCAATTTTGAAGGCTTTGTCAATGCTTTTGATGCGGTCATGGCACAATTAGAGGATGAGGTATTTGCTGAGCAAAAATTTACCGATGGGCCTTTGCAGGCTTGCGACTTTAGCTTAGGATTCGCTGAGCATTTAGCCAATGCCAGTATTTGGGGTCATGGCTTTGCGCCGCCGATATTCGACGGTGTCTTTGAGGTGCTTAGTTTTAAGATACTAAAAGATAAGCACCTAAAGCTATCTCTGCGTTATCCTGATGTGCAATATCCTATTGAGGCGATTTATTTTAACTTCGATAACGAGGTGTGGGATTACCGCGCGCAAAAAGTGCACCTGCTGTTTCAGTTGGATATTAATGAATGGAACTCTAAGCAAAGCTTGCAGTTGATGGTTAGAGATTTGGCTATAGTGGCATAGCTTGTCAAAATACAGCTACACTTATCAAACCAATACACATAAAAGCGTCAACGTCATGCGAAGTTGGCGCTTTTTAGTATCGCCACTCAAGCGTTGGAAATTGCCAATCAAAGCGAATCGCTAGCATTCGTAGCGTAAAGATAGTCGCCATCGTAACGATATCAGTGATCCAATCGCTAAACCCTAAGTTACGCAGCGCAAAATAGAGCATACCGCCTGTTAAAGCGGCGGAGATATAAATCTCTTGCTGCAACACCAGCGGAATCTCATTGCAGATCATATCGCGGATGATACCGCCGACGATGATCGTGATGACGCCGAGCAGTAGCGCTACAGGGACATTGGCGCCCATGCTATCCGCGACCTTGATACCGATTAAGGTAAAGGCAGATAGACCAATAGTGTCAGAGAGTTTGAGGAACTTATCGACTCGTACGGAGTTTGGGTGAAAGAAAATCTGCATAACCAGTGATGAGATAGTAATGACGGTCAAGTAGCTCATATCGACCATCCAAAACAGCGGGTGACGATCTAAGATAACATCGCGTACTGTACCGCCGCCGATTGCCGTGACGATAGAGACTAGCAAACAGCCAAAGACATCGAAATTTTTGTGCTTAGCCAGTATCGTCCCTGAAATACTACAAGCGACGATACCGATCATATCGAATAAATACAGCAAAGAGCGCGGATCAAAAGTGGTTATCACTGCCGTGTCTAGGGCAATAGTTAGCATGAGCGACTCTCATTTTTAATCATTTTAATATGCAAAGCGTTTTACTTGTCACTTGACCAAGCGGATAGAAGGTAGATGCCAGTCGAACTTTAAGGCAAACATACGTACCCCAAAGATAACCAGAAGCATAATAAATTCGTTAATACCCGCGCTGATCCCTAGGTACTGAAGGCACAGATAAGTCACTGAACCTATGACGCTGGCGGTAATATAAATCTCACGCTGCAATACCAGCGGTATCTCATTACAGATAATATCACGTAGCAACCCGCCAAGAATCGCTGTCCATACGCCCATCATTACTGCAATAAAGGGTGATGCGTCCATGTTTAACGCCACCTTAAACCCAATCACGCTAAAAGCGGCCAGACCAATAGCATCAAAGAGTTTGAGAGCATTATCGATCTTGTGATACAAATGAAAAAATATCTGCAAAATAAGGGAGGTCATGGTAATCACAATGACATAGGTCAAATCCGTCATCCAAAACAGCGGATGTCGATCCAATGCCATATCTCTTAAAGTACCGCCGCCGATAGCGTTGACCATCGACACCAAGATACAGCCAGCAATATCAAAACCCTTGTGCTGCGCCAGTAAAGTTCCAGCAATGGCGCAGGCAATGACCCCAACCATATCTAACAAATACAATAAAATATCGGGGAAAATTAAATCATTAACCATAGTGATATTGCCAGTTGTTGACGTGTGGAGTATTAAAAATAAGAGTGCATACCATGTTTCAAATCAAGGGTTTACGCTAAAAACTTTGACAATGCAGGGCGCTAACCATCCTTTGCAAATAATATCAGCCCAACAACAATCAATCCGATACCTACTAATCCCATCACTGATGGCAGCGCATTACCTAGCAGCAAGATACCACCTATCAAGGCAAATATCACTTCGCTTGCCTGCGTTGAGTCGACGCCAGCCACTTCGCTGGAGGTCACGGCTTGATCACGAGCATACAAAAATATAGTCGTTGCCGCGACCCCTGCCAATAAAGCCACTAATAGAGTATTAAACAGCTGCGAGGTATCGGGTAATTTGGGACGCACTATAATGCCTAAAGCGAGCCAAAATGGCAAACTCCCAAGCGTCATCAGCCATACTTTATTAAAGGCGTTTTGTAGAAGCGTAGTCTCAATCGTTGGAATACGAGCAATTAAGCCTTGGAGCACAGTAGGATGCGCCGCGAGTGAGTGAGCACAAACATCCTCTGTAATCATATCTGCGCCTGATATGACATCATCAAAAGCAGGTCTAGCGGCTAACGTTGGTACTGTATCATCAGCACTACCTTGTTTCGCCTCGTCTTTTTTAACGTTGCTATTCTTAGCCTTGATGCTTTTGGCATTGATGCTCTTAGAATTAATGCTCTTAGAATTAAACGACACTTGCCAGACGAGCTGATTACCAATGGGATAACAAAAGGCGGCTAGGAGGGCAGGCAATGCGCCCAGCAGAAGCATCTCAGCCATATTGATATCTGATACGGTAGAAGCACGCAAACCTTCGCTGACATTGACCAGTACTACGCCGATAAACACCAGCAAGGCATAAATGATAAATTTCCTATCAAAGCGTTGACCAAAGGCGAGCAGCACCAATAAACTGGTCACAACTGTAAACATAAAGGTCGCAGCGACTACCCAGCCGGCGACGTGATCCGCGGCGTAGCAGATGCCAGTGTAAAAGACACCAAAACCGATACTGCCTGTGATACACCAAAAGCCCCAGTGCTCAATAAATAAAACGCCAAGCGCTTTAATACGTCCAAAACCAAATTGCAGAACAATAATGGAGGTGATAATGAGCCACATGAATACGTAGCGTAGGCTCGCTGACCAAAACCAATGACCACCAGCATCACTCATCAGCTCATTTAAGATGAAAGTTGAGCTAAAAAACGCGCCCGCCAATAAGCCTAGTAAAATCAGTTTGACCATCTCACATCCTTTACCTAAGCTTGTTTGTCTATACTCAGTTCAGTAATAGAAGCGCTATTTGCCTTTAGCATCCGCCCAAATAATCTTGTGCAGTTGCAACTGAAAGCGAACGGGTAAGGCATCAGCGAGCATCCACTCGGCAAGCTCGCGGGCGAGCACTGGCACCTCGGGGCTGAGGTCTTCATTGACATCGTCTGCAACATTAAACATCGGAGAGAACCAGACGGTACCGACCAATTCGTTAAGTTGATACTCAATGAGTTTGGTCTTTGCCCAGTCATAATCAGTGCGGTTCATAATCACAAACTTGATCTGATCATGCGCGGTTAAGTGGTTTAGGTTTGACCATAGATTCTTATCCACCTCGCCTGAGCTTGGGGTTTTAAGATCCATAACTTTGCTCACTGCTGTCGGTACGTCCTTGACACTCAATGCGCCCGCGGTCTCAAGTGATATCTCGTAGCCTTGACTCAATAAGCGCTTCATCAGCTCAATAGCATTGGGCTGCGCGAGCGGCTCACCACCTGTAAGACAAATACGGGTGCAAGGGTAGCTTTTGATCGTATCAATGATAGCCTCAAGCGACTGACGTACGCCTCCTGTAAACGCATATTCAGTATCACAGTAGACACATCTGAGCGGACAGCCCGTTAAGCGTACAAATATCGTCGGCAAGCCTGAGGTGATGGCTTCACCTTGCAAGGAATAAAAGATCTCAGTCAGGCGTAGACCGGCTTCGGGGTCAGTGACAGGTATCGATGAGTTGCGGAGTAGGGTCTCAGTCATAAGATTATCTAATGTGTTTAATGGTAAATTAAGAGAATTATAACGTAAGCGGCGCTATTAAAGGATGCTGTAAAACTAAAAAGAAGATGCTAAAGGTCGCCCTTCGCATCTTCTTTATGCTTAAGTAGTCGTCAGCGGCTACTACTTAAAGTGTCATGATTAATCTAAACGAAGCAGCTCATTAACTGCTGTTTTAGCACGAGTTTGCGCATCGACCTTTTTGACGATAATAGCAGCGTATAGACTATATTTGCCACACTCAGAAGGCAAGCTGCCTGGCACAACGACTGAGCCTGCTGGCACGCGACCACGATGAATCTCGCCCGTTTCACGATCATAAATCTTGGTGGATTGACCGATATAGACACCCATAGAGATGACCGCGCCTTCTTCTACAATGACGCCTTCAACGATCTCAGAGCGCGCGCCGATAAAGCAGTTATCTTCAATGATGGTCGGGTTGGCTTGTAGTGGCTCAAGCACGCCGCCGATACCTACGCCGCCTGATAGGTGGACGTTTTTACCGATTTGTGCGCAGGATCCAACCGTCGCCCATGTATCTACCATCGCACCTTGATCGACATAAGCGCCAATGTTGACGTATGACGGCATCAGTACCGCGCCTGCTGCGATATACGAGCCCTTGCGAGCGACTGCTGGTGGTACGACGCGTACGCCTGCTTCTTTAAACTGCTCCTCACTCCAATCAGCAAATTTGGTTGGGACTTTGTCATAGAACTGGATATGATCGCCCGCTGCTTGCACATAATTGTCGTTTAAGCGAAACGAGAGCAGTACTGCCTTTTTTGCCCACTGATTGACGACCCATTCGCCATCCTTTTTTTCAGCCACGCGCAAGCTGCCATTGTCTAATTGCTCAAGCACTTGCTCAATAGCATCGCGCACGTCCTGTGGCATGGTCGCTGGGCTGTACTCGTTACGGTTTTCAAAGGCTTGTTCGATAGTTTGTTGTAATGACATAAAAATCCCTAAAAATTAAATAAAAACGGCTTAGTAAATAAAATTTTGCCTGCTGTATTGTCGCCAATTTAGCAGCTTTTAGCAAATAAGTTCAGCATAAGCGCCTAAAACATTAGGCATCTGACGTATGACGCTCTATCCATGCCAAGATATCTTGATAAACGGTTTGGTTGTCTTGCTCATTTAATGGCTCATGGCGCATATTGGGGTAGAGTTGGATGTCTACTTGAGTAAATTTTTGCTTTTTTAGATGACGAACAACGTTATTGACGCCGCTACCCATATCGCCGATAGGATCGTTTTGACCACTGACAAATAGCATCGGAAAGTCTTTGCTAATAGTAGTCGCCCAAGTTTTGCGCAGACCAGTATCCATCAAGCTAAACAAGGTCAAAAAGCCATTATTGGTAAAGTCAAAACCAGTAAGCGGATCAGCTTCATACGCGGCGATATTGTCAGGATTTTCGCTAATCCAAGCAAAAGGCGAGGAGGATATGCGATTATTTAATTGACTATTAAGAACTTTGTTCATCACTTTTGCAAATATAGGGTTGGGCTTTTTCGGCGCCGCTTTTGCGAGTAGTTTGTTAATAGGTAGCAGAACTTTAGTCAAGGGGTTAGCGTCAGCAGTTCCCATAAGGATCGCCCCTGAAAAATCATGCGCGTGGTGCTTGAGTACATTACGGATGATAAATGAGCCCATCGAGTGACCCATAACGAAATGCGGTACCTCAGGATGACGCTCTTTTAGGTTATCTGCCATAACGATGACGTCTTTGAGTAGCGATTGAACCGGATGCTCCTCACCGAAAAACCCCAACTCATCTGGCGACTTGACCGTTTTGCCGTGACCAAGCTGATCGTAAGTGGCAACTGCAATACCCTGATCTGCCAAGAACTGCGCAAAGTCGCTATAGCGCGCGCTATGCTCACACATACCATGTACGATAAGCAGTGTTGCTGTGATTTTGGTACTATTATCGCTCGGCTCAAAAAAGGTGTGATGCAGATAATGGCTATTGTCCGATGAGGTGATTTGTCCAGTCGTACTCATAAAGATTCCTTGATAGATTGAGTGAATAATATAGTGTTCTTGTCAGCTTATTGTAGGTTGGAACTAGGCTTTGCATGATCATAATTAGCTTGAGCGCCTTTGATGGTTCTTACCACGAATGTTATCTGCTTTTGCGGTTAAAGGGTTGCTATCCAAAATGACTAAGTCGGCTAATACTAAGGTATAGGCGTATGCTAAAACTAATTTAACGACAAAGCTATGTGTGGTCAAACCTATTTATGTCGTTATCTTACAGTAGACTCACTCAGTAGCGCGCCTATTTATGCTTTACTAGCGCATCTATGAAGTAATTACTATCTATCATTGTTTATCGTAAAAGTGCTTTTATCATTATGAAAAAATTACCTATAAAAAAACTACTCTTAGCAGGAGGCGGTCATGCTCATATTGGTCTGCTACGCCGTTTGCGTACCAAACGCCCTGATCATTTAAATATAGCGATGATTAGCGAGCAGTCGCAAAGTCTGTATTCTGGCATGTTACCTGGCTGGATGGCAGGACATTATAGCCTGTCTGATATTAGTATCGATGTCTTATCTTTATGCAAGCAGGCAGGTGTCAACCTCATCAAGAGCGCGATTACCAGCGTAGATGCTGACGCGCAAAATGTGGGAACGGCTGATGAGGGTCATCACAGTTATGATGTGCTGTCACTCAATACAGGAGCGGATACTGATTTGAGCTGGCTTGTACGCGCCCAATTGCCTTTGAATCAAGACTCTTTTGATCAGATGCCTAAAGCCGACACCCCAAATAATAGTGTCATTCCTATACGGCCACTCCATCATTTTGTGCAAGCATGGGAGGACATCCTAGCAGACGCGCGGCAACGAAATCATTACCAATTGGCTATCGTTGGCGCAGGAGCGGCGGCGACCGAGATCGTTATGGCAGCAAAAGTTGCCCTACAAGCGATTAATCCCAATCATCAAGTCTATCTGATCTGCGGGCATGATTTGCTATCAGGGTTCGATACCAAATTCACTCAGCGCGTGATCAAGCAGCTTGAGCGTTTGGATATCCCAATCATTTATGAGCGCGCGCAAGATTACGTAGGCGGCGAACTCGTCATCGAAACCAAGTCTATGCCTATCAATAGCGTCATTGCCGCAACTGGCGTGATGGGAGCGGCGTGGACGCAGAGTACCACTCTTGAAACAGTGGATAAAGGCTTTATTGCTGTGAATTCAGTACAACAAAGCAGATCACATGCCAATGTGTTTGCGGTAGGTGATGTCGCCAGCCGTACCGATACGGATATGGCGCATTCGGGCGTACATGCAGTACATGGCGGCGCGATAGAGGCTGATAATCTAATGGCGTACTTAGCTGATGAGTCCCTAAAAACGTATAAACCGCGCTCGCGTACTTTGTATTTGCTATCCTGCGGCGACAAATACGCTATCGGTAGCTGGGGCAGTTATAGTCTACAAGGTCACTGGATTTGGTACGTCAAACGCTATATCGACAAGCGTTTTGTCGACTCATATAAATAAGATTCTATGAGGATGACACTAAAAAAATTGATTTATAAAACAATAGTTTATATATATCAATTATTAAGTTACACGGACTATCACCCTGCGTCACAATAGAAAAATTAAATAGTGTAATAATAAATGAGTTATCACTCAAAAATACTATTTATCTTTAAAGTTTTCATATATTCTGCTTGTATAGTCAATACGAAACAAAATGGATACGTTACTTAATAACGCCAAACTGGTATAAATTTTTCTGGCTTGCTGTGTCTACGCAGACAGAGGCTGTGAAAAATTCATCCCAGTCCCGCTGTATCATTTTTTATACTGAACTGACTATATGTGTAGAGAAAAAACATCTATAGATAAGATGTGCCACTCTATAATTAAAATATTTTAAAAATCACAACTGTCATCACTCAAAGGTCATACGCTATGAAATCAACTATTGAGCTGCTTGAACATACAGACTTTCCAGCAATCAAACGGCGTAAGCTTACGACACTACAAGTGAACATGGGCTATCTATGTAATATGTCTTGTGTGCACTGCCACGTGGCTGCAAGCCCTTATCGTACTGAGATGATGTCACGTGAGTTAGTTGAGCTGATATTAGAGGTTCTACAAGCACAAAATATGGACACGCTTGATCTCACAGGCGGCGCACCTGAGATGCATGACGACTTTAAATACTTAGTCGTCGAGGCTCGTAAGCTTGGCGTTAAAGTCATTGATCGCTGTAATTTGACGATCTTGATGGAAGAGGGTTATGAGGATATGGCGCAGTTCTTGGCGGATAATGACGTCGAAGTAGTCGCCTCACTGCCGTGCTATTCGCTTGAGAACGTCGATAAACAGCGCGGCAAAGGCGCGTTTGATGACAGTATTTTAGGGCTACATAAGCTTAATGCTTTAGGTTATGGACGGATGGATTCAGGTTTGACTTTGAACTTAGTTTATAATCCACAAGGCGCCACTTTGCCGCCCAATCAGCAGATGCTAGAGGCGGACTATAAACGTGAGCTCAAAGAACACTTCGATATCGAATTTAATCAATTGTTCGCCCTAACCAACATGCCCATTCAGCGCTTTGGCGCCGTCCTTCTTGCCAAAAACGAGTTCCATTCTTATATGGATCTACTCAAAGATAACTATGATGCGCAAAATCTCAAAGAGGTTATGTGTCGCTCGACCATTAGTGTTAATTGGCTCGGCGAGTTATTTGATTGTGACTTTAATCAACAGTTAGAGATGCCTGTACCCAATAAATCACGCCAGCATTTGCGCGACTTACTCACCCAAAATCCTACTGGTGACGATATCGCTATCGGTGATCATTGTTACGGCTGCACAGCAGGACAAGGTAGTAGTTGCGGCGGCGCTTTAGAAGACGAAAAGGTAAGTGCGGCTTAGAGCTGGTTCTAAGCACTTTTACTAAAATACTTATCACTACACTATTAGCTATTATTAGCACTAACGGAGCTCATCTCATGCTTATAACTAAAACTCCATTTTCTAAAGCTTTAACGATAAAAGCCATTATTGGCGCTAGCCTAGTGTTATCTGGCGCTGCTTATGCTGATTTTAACCATAGCAGCTGGGATAGCTTATTAAATAAAAACGTCACTATGACCAACGGGGGCAAAGCATCTGTCGTTAATTACAACGGCATGAAAGCTGACCAAAGCAAGCTTGATGGCTATTTGGCAGCAACGGCTAAGGTCAGTCAATCCGAATTTAACCGCTGGAGCAAGGATGAGCAATTGGCATTTTTGATTAATGTCTATAATGCGGGTACCGTAGATCTCGTGCTAACGAAATACCCTAATCTAAAATCTATCAAGGATATCGGCGGTATATTTGGCTCTCCTTGGAAACAAGACTTCGTCAACGTACTGGGTAAAAAGCGCTCGCTCGATGATATTGAGCACAATCTCATTCGTGGCTCTGGGCGCTATAATGAACCGCGTATACATTTTGCAGTCAACTGCGCAAGTATTGGCTGTCCTGCATTATTAGATGATGCCTACAAGGGCAGTAAACTCGATAAACAATTAGAGCAGGTCACCAGTAAATTTTTGGCCGATAGCAGTCGTAACCGTCTCAAGGGCAGCACACTTGAGGTCTCACCCATATTTAAGTGGTATAAAGAAGACTTTGAGAGCAATTGGCGCGGCACCAAAGATTTAGAAGGGTTTTTGGCGCGTTATAGCTCACCGCTCGGACTTAATAAATCACAAACTGCTGACTTAAAAAGTGGCAAGACCAAGATCAGTTATACCAATTATAATTGGAATCTAAATAAGAAGTAGTGAGATAGCATGTCCACGGTTTCCATTATCGTTCCTATACTCAATGAGGCAAATAATCTGCCTCACTTGTTTACTCATATCGCTAGGCTAAACCCATTACCGCAACAAATTATCTTGGTTGATGGCGGCTCACATGATGACTCTTTGGTATTGGCTCAAAAGTTTATTGCAGATTTAAAAAACGATAATCAATCAGGTATCGACTGGCAAGTGATTAAGTCACAAGCAGGTCGCGCGCGGCAGATGAACAAAGGCGCGTCCTTAGCGACAGGCGACATACTACTATTTTTGCATGCTGATACTAAGTTGCCGACTCAAGCTGTTACTGATATAACCACTGCTATCCAAGTTAAAGGATGGGGTCGTTTTGATGTACGTCTAGACAGTCCTGATTGGACGCTAAAGCTAGTCAGTAAAATGATTAACTATCGCTCGCGGTTGACTAGTATTGCCACTGGCGATCAAGCTATTTTTATTAAACGAGAGTTGTTTGAGCAAATTGGAGGCTATCCCAATCAAGCCTTGATGGAAGATGTCGAGATCAGCAAACGCTTAAAATCTATCGGCAAACCTGTTTGCTTAAAAAGCAAAGTCATTACCTCAGCACGGCGCTGGGAGCAGCACGGCACTTGGCGCACGATAGTTCTGATGTGGCAGCTGCGCTTTGATTATTGGCGCGGCGTATCCGCTGATAATATCTGGCAGCGGTATTACCAATAAAAGAATAAACGTTCACCATGAATCAAAAACGATCCACTTGTATTATTCTCTTTGCTAAGTTTCCCGCTCGCGGCATGGCAAAAACACGCTTGCAACCTGCGCTTGGAGTTGCAGGCGCGGCAATTATGGCGCGGCAATTGCTATTACATAGTATTAGTCAAGCGCTAGCAACGGGCTTTAGCGTTGAACTATGTGTCAGTCCACCTCCTAATGATCCGTGCTGGCAGACGCTAGGTTTGCCTGAGTCATTAATGTGGTCAGCACAAGTCGATGGTGATTTGGGAGAGCGTATGTATACGGCTAGTACGCAAGCTTTGGCAAAGTCTAAAAAGGTGTTGTTGATAGGAAGCGATTGTCCCAGTTTGACAGCGGCAGTGATTCAAGATGCCGCGCAGCAGTTAGACAACTCAAATAGCGTGATGATTCCAGCCTCAGATGGTGGATATGTGCTGTTTGGTTTTAAACAAGCTGATGCTAGCTTGTTTTCAAACATTGAATGGAGTACCGCAAGCGTTGCCTGTATTACCCAGCAGCGCATACGTGACTTAGGATGGTCACTTACAAAACTAGATACTTTGCATGATATCGATGAGCCAGAGGATTTACAGTATCTGCCTAAAGGTTGGCTTGATGGTTATAGGTAATTCAATATAAAAACGATGCAGCGAGATGAAAGTTTATTTTTTGCAGCATCGAGCGGCGTAGGCACAGCACGCAAGAAAAACAAATTTTGATTGAGCGACTTGATAGCTACATATCTAATTTATTTGGATTCGACTATATAAGCTAAATAACGATTAATTTCTGATGATTTGAAATGCAAAAGCCATCAAATAATTTGATGGCTTTTTTACGCAATAGCGATTGATACTATTTAGGCAATAGCGCGCTAATCTTTGCTTTTACCTCATTGCTCATAGCGTCCACCGGCGTCACTAGTGCTTGTGCTAGCGCATTATGAGCAATAGAGTCAGGCTGCTCGCTTGCGAGTAGGGTGACGGCCTCTTTGATAACTTGCTGCGCATTATCCGCGTTTTTCATCAGGTTCTGAATCGCATAATCGGCACTAACGTCTGCCTCAAAAGGATGCCAAGAGTCAAAATCGGTGACTAGCGCAAGCGTAGCATAAGCGATGCTAGCTTCACGCGCCAGCTTAGCTTCTGGCATGTTAGTCATGCCGATAATATCAGCGTTCATTTGGCGATACCACTGCGACTCAGCACGAGTAGAAAATTGCGGCCCTTCGATACAAACGTAAGTCGCTTTTGGATGACACTCACCCTCAGATATCTTTGCTATGTCATAAGCACGAGTCAAAATATCAGCAACTTTAACGCATAAAGGATCAGCCATCGAAACGTGAGCAACTGCGCCTGTACCAAAATAAGTACTAGCACGATGCTTAGTCATATCGATCATCTGATCAGGGACGACCATATCTAACGGTTTAAGAGTTTCTTGCAATGAGCCGACCGCTGATACTGAAATGATGTAGCGTACCCCTAAAGTCTTCAGCGCATAGATATTAGCGCGATAAGGCACTTTTGACGGTGTAAACTTATGCCCTTGACCATGACGTGTCAAAAAAGCAACGGTCACGCCATTTAATTCACCTAAGACAATATCATCGGATGGCTTGCCATAAGGCGTCGAGATGCTGACGCTACGCTGGTTAGTCAAGTCTGCCATTTGATATAGACCGCTGCCGCCAATGATAGCGATGTCAGCCGAGTGTTTTACAGTGTCTTCTTCTTTTGAAGTCATAGAACGTTTCCAGATGTTTAACAATAAGTATTTAACTAAAAAACTCAATAAGACAGATAACTAATTTTTGAACAGATACTGCTAGCGTTTAGTAACTCTCTGAAACACACCCTGAGCCAGTGCTTTAACAATCATCGTCTGACTTTGTGCAAAGCCTGTATACTTGGGTAAATCGTCTTCTATATCTTCTACTCGGCTATCATAGAATAGATGCATCGTCGGATCAAGCAGGGCATCGACATTAGGATAGTTGTCGGTTGGCACTAGCATAAGCGCGCCGCCCATCGCCTTCTCAACACTTGGTTTATGACAGCGTTTGCAAAGTCCACGGTTGATATTTGGCGGTAATTTCCAACGGCGAAAACGGGTTTTGTTAATATCTAATTCGCTAAGATCTGACTTAAATAAAACTGTCACATCATTGTAGGCTTTACCCGTATATTCTTGGCAAATGGTGCAATGACAGATAAAGCGGCCGATAGGAGCATGATTTATCGTATAAGTATTACTATAACAAGAGCAAGAGCCTTCTTGCGGTGTAAATGCTTGGCTCATAAGGTGATCCTTTTTCGGTAGGCAGTTTATTATTGCTTCAAAATATAACACTATTATGGCCTGTGAATGTAGCTGCTTTGCACAAAGGTGGTAAAAGCGCTTTGACAATAAAAAAAGAGACCTAAGTAGATCTCTTTTAATCACTAGCTTATCTGATTACTAGCTAGCAGCCCAATTTACCCTCAGCCTCAAGCGCCTTTTTGCTACGGATAGGTGCTGGACAATCCTCACCATAATATTGACGATCGGCAAAGTAGCTTGAGCGTACCATGGGACCGGCCCAAATACTAAAGAAGCCAATTTTTTTGCCATAGTCCATATAGCGTTGGAACTCGTCTGGATGCACATAACGATCGACTGGTGCATGGTTTTTACTTGGCTGCAAGTACTGACCAACCGTTATCATATCGACATCATGCGCCTTTAGATCATCGAGTAGCGCATAGACCTCTTCTTCTGTCTCACCAAGACCAACCATAAACCCGCACTTGGTAGCGATATCAGGGCGACGCTCTTTATACAACTTGAGCAAGTCTAGTGAATGCTGATAGTCAGAACCGGGACGGAAGGCTTTGTATAGACGGGGCACGGTTTCGATGTTGTGGTTAAAGACATCTGGCGGTGTTTGTGTCAACAAATCTAAAGCCACTTCCATGCGACCACGGAAATCTGGTACGAGTATTTCAATTAAGCAATTCGGGCTAAGCGCTCTTGATTCATTGAGCACTTCAACGAAATGCGCCGCGCCGCCATCTTTGAGATCATCACGATCGACAGAGGTAATGACCGCATATTTAAGACCTAGGCCTAAAATCGTCTCAGCGGTATGACGCGGCTCGTCTTTATCTAGCTCGTTCGGACGACCGTGTCCGACGTCGCAGAATGGGCAGCGACGGGTACAGATATCACCCATAATCATAAAGGTCGCCGTACCATCAGCGAAGCACTGGGGTAGGTTAGGGCAAGCAGCTTCTTCACAGACGGTATAAAGCTTTTGCTCGCGCAGTGTGGCTTTGATACGTGCCACCTCGCTAGGTGACGACATCTTAACCCGAATCCAATCTGGCTTTTTTTTGGCCTCGACTGTCGGGATTACTTTAATTGGGATACGGGCAACTTTATCGTAGCCACGCAATTTTTCGCCTTGCACCGCTTTTTTGGGTTTGGCTTTGGCAGCAGGGACATAACTTTGAACGGCATTTGTCATAATCAATGATCTCTTAACCCTTGATAGGATAAGGGTTTATGGAATTATCGGCATGCTTTGTAAGTGCCTTTATTATAGCAGATATTGCGCTCAGGTTTTATTATTCAACCCTTTACTCTATAGCTTGTTGTGGTTTAAATTATCGATATCTATGCCCAAATCGCTAAATACTTCAATAGCCGCGCGAAAGGCTTCTTGGGTGGCGGGCGCGCCGCAGTAAGGCAGACTGTGCATGAGCACTTCTTGAATCTCGGCAACACTTGCGCCGTTATTAATCGCGCCGCGGATATGACCTTTTAGCTCGTTTGGGCTCTTTTGTGCAATCAAAAAACCTATCGTAATGAGTGAGCGGTATTTGCGAGGTAGGACGGACTCATCTTGCCACGTTGTACCCCAAGCGTGCTCGACGATCCAGTCCTGTAGCGGCTGGGTAAAATCTGTCGCCGCTTCTAACGAGCGCTTTACATGCACTTCTCCCATGACTTCAGTACGTACTTTGAGACCATTGTTATAATTATCTGACTTATCTTTGTTGTTCATGATTTGTCCTATTGCAGCGGTAAAGTTTCGATTTGCTCTAGATGTCGAAGTAAACTTCTAAATATATAAGCGCTTAACTATTTAAAAACAGTATAACAAATAACTAAAATCTGTTTAATACAGGTTCAATTCGTTCAATGATGAGACCATTTTTATAATAAATGTTCAATATCGCTATCGTATGAGGTCTTTTGTTGGCTGAGCCATTAACTTTTTAGTCGTTTTAGGCTATATTAGCAGGAATAATTACTCCGCTTATTATTCAATAATATAGTCACTCAAAATCACCCTTATCCAAAATTGCACACGAATGCAGGCAGTCACACTGACTACCCACGCCGTGTGCTCACTCCAACTGACAAGGAAGACCTATATGTTAGAAGCTTATCGTAAACATGTCGCAGAGCGTGCTGAGCTAGGAACGGTACCACTACCGCTTAGCGAAAAACAAGTTGCTCAATTGGTAGAGATTCTAAAAAACCCACCAGCAGGCGAAGATGAGTTCCTAATGAACTTGCTAGAGAACCGTATCCCAGCTGGCGTTGACCAAGCGGCCTACGTAAAAGCTGCATTTTTAGCTGCTATCTTAAAAGGTGAAGCATCATCACCACTTATCAGTAAGCAAAAAGCCGTTGAAATCCTAGGTACTATGCAAGGTGGCTACAACGTACAGCCATTAGTTGCGGCACTAGATGATGAAGAGGTTGCTCAAGACGCGGCGACCGCGCTTAAGAAAACTTTACTCGTATTTGACGCGTTCAATGACGTCACTGAAAAAGCCGAAGCGGGTAATGACATTGCCAAAGAAGTCGTTCAGTCTTGGGCTGATGCCGAATGGTTCACGGGCCGTGCCGAGGTACCACAGAAATCGACTTACACAACGTTTAAAGTGACTGGCGAAACCAACACCGATGACTTGTCACCAGCGCAAGATGCGTGGAGCCGCCCTGACATTCCATTGCATTCATTAGCCATGCACAAAAACTCTCGCGACGGCATCACTGCTGACGAAGAGGGCGTTGTTGGCCCAATGAAGCAGATCGAAGAATTGAAGCAAAAAGGCCATCCACTCGCTTATGTTGGTGACGTCGTTGGTACGGGCTCTAGCCGTAAGTCTGCAACCAACTCGGTACTGTGGCTGATGGGTGAAGACATCCCGAACGTGCCAAACAAACGTGGTGGCGGCCTGGTATTAGGTAACAACATCGCTCCTATCTTCTTTAACACTATGGAAGATTCTGGCGCATTGCCAATCGAAAAAGTAGCAGTTGATAACCTAAACATGGGTGACGTGTTTGACATCTATCCGTACGAAGGCAAAATCACTAAACATGACTCTGACGAAGTATTGTCAACGTTCAAGCTAAATTCACCGACACTTCTTGATGAAGTTCGTGCTGGTGGCCGTATTCCATTAATCGTTGGTCGTGGCCTGACTAACCGTGCTCGTGAGTACATGGGTCTTGGTCATTCAGACGTATTCGCTAAGCCAGAAGAACCAGCCGATACTGGTAAAGGCTTCACGCTTGCACAAAAAATGGTTGGTAAAGCTTGTGGCCTGCAAGGCGTACGTCCAGGCATGTATTGTGAGCCGAAGATGACTACAGTTGGTAGTCAGGATACTACTGGTCCGATGACGCGTGATGAGCTAAAAGATTTGGCATGTCTGGGCTTCCAAGCAGACCTAGTCATGCAGTCATTCTGTCATACAGCGGCTTATCCAAAGCCAGTTGACGTTGAGACTCAGCACACACTACCGGATTTCATCATGAACCGCGGCGGCGTCAGCTTACGTCCGGGCGATGGTATCATTCATAGCTGGTTGAACCGTATGCTACTTCCAGATACCGTTGGTACTGGTGGTGACTCGCATACTCGTTTCCCAATGGGTATCTCGTTCCCAGCCGGTTCTGGTCTGGTTGCATTTGCTGCCGCGACTGGTGTGATGCCACTCGATATGCCTGAATCTGTCCGTGTTCGTTTCGTCGGTGAGCGTCAGCCTGGTATCACTCTACGTGACTTAGTTCATGCGATTCCTTATCAAGCGATTAAAGAAGGTTACTTGACTGTCGATAAGAAAGGCAAAATCAACGAGTTTAACGGTCGTATTCTTGAAATCGAAGGCTTAGAAGACCTAACGGCTGAGCAAGCGTTTGAGCTATCTGATGCCTCAGCTGAGCGTAGCGCTGCTGGTTGTACTATCACCTTGTCTGAAGAGTCAGTGACTGAGTACCTGAACTCAAACATCACGCTACTTAAGTGGATGATTAGTGAGGGCTATGGCGATGCGCGTACTATCAGCCGTCGTATCGAGCAAATGCAAGAGTGGTTGGCGAACCCAAGCCTCATGCGTGCTGACGAAGATGCAGAATACGCTATCGATATGACTATTGATATGAGCACGATTAAAGAGCCGATTCTTTGCTGCCCGAACGATCCAGACGATGCAAAAACCTTGGCTGACGTTGCTGGTGATACCATTGATGAAGTATTCATTGGTTCATGCATGACCAACATCGGTCATTTCCGCGCTGCGGGTAAACTGCTACAAGACGTACCAGCAGGTAGCCTCAAAACTCGTCTATGGATTGCGCCACCTACTAAGATGGATGCACGTCAATTGATGGAAGAAGGGTATTACAACATTTACGCTCAAGCGGGCGCTCGTACTGAAATGCCTGGCTGTTCATTATGTATGGGTAACCAAGCACGTATCGCACCGAACTCTACTGCGGTATCGACTTCTACCCGTAACTTCCCGAACCGTCTAGGTCAAGGCGCTGATGTATACCTAGCCTCTGCAGAGCTTGCTGCAGTGGCCGCGGTACTTGGTAAATTGCCAACTAACGATGAGTACCAGCAATACGCTGGCATGCTCAACAGTATGGGCGAGGAAGTGTATCAGTACATGAACTTCGACCGTATGGAAGAGTACACTGAAGAAGCGGATAAAATTAATGTTGCTCAGTTGACTTAATATTTGCTCTAAAATATTTTTATAAAGAAAAACCCCGTATCTAAGTGTGAACTGACCCCCATAAGTTGGACACCACTTTTGGGGGTTATTTTATGCGTTACGATCTAGACTTTAAGATCAAAGTCATAGCATACTACGGAGAAGGACATAC